>NZ_JAPCIY010000076.1:0-19995 GCF_027707645.1 Aeromonas sp. QDB30
TGGAGACAGCCAGTTTACCAGCACCCTGTCTGTCAACTTCCACTTCCCCAAGATCCCGCGAAGAACCTTTTTTTATGGGCGAGTGAGTTGTCGATGCTGAAAGCGTCGAAGAACTGTGGCCCATAGAGCACTGACAGGAATAAGGGACTCCAATTACTTGGTAAAGTATCCCTTCCGAATTACACAGGGAAAATCGATACATAACAGGACCTTGGAAGGAGCTTTAAATGGAATCGCCACTTAAGGTTTTGTGCATTTATAGGGATGAACAATGAATCGCCCCTACTTTCCTAGACACCTCAAGAGCCTCAAACTGAGGTCAATCAGGAGGTGTTATGAGCAAGCAGCAACGTTACACAGAAGAATTCAAACTGGCAGCCGTCAAGCAGGTGACTGAGCGCAATTACCCAGTAGCAGAGGTCGCTGAACGACTTGGTATTTCCAGCCACAGTCTTTATGTCTGGATCAAACGCTACAGCCAACCCGAAGCGCAGCAACAGGATGACTCCAGCCAGCAAGCCGAAATTCGGCGCCTCAAGGCTGAACTGCGTCGCGTCACCGATGAGCTGCATATTCCGGTCGAAAATGAACACCTATTCCGGTTTAAAATGAACGCTGATTCCGGCTTGCGTGTACACCGTTTCCGGACACCTCAGAGCGCGAACTCTGATGTCAGATGAACCGTCATGCTCCAATGACCTGGACCCACAACTGCCGCGCTGCGCTTGGCTGCTGGCTTGTTCGGTGAGTCGAAAAGATGCCTCCCCTCAAAGCTCAGCTTCTGCTCGCAGAATACCTGGCCGCATACTTTCCGGAAATGGTGTTCACAGATTCCGGAATCACTGTTCAACTTCACCGGAATACGCATGAGCGAGATATCTTAAAAAAGGCCGCCGCGTACTTTGCCAAGCTGTCAGGGTAAGGTACGCCTTCATCCGGGAGCACGCGTCCGCACATCCCATCCGCAGACTGTGTCGGATGATGAATGTCCACCCGAGCGGTTATTACGCCTGGCAGCACCAGCCTTTATCTGCCCGAGCCCTGGAAGACCAACGCCTTCTTGGCCAGATCAAGCAATGTTGGCTAGAAAGCGGGGGCATCTATGGTTATCGCAAGATCCGGGATGACCTGCGAGAGATGGGCGAGACCTGTGGGAAACACCGGGTGGCGCGATTAATGCGTCATGAAGGTTTACGTTCACAAACCGGTTATCGCCGCCGTCCCGGTCATTATGGTGGCCGGCCAACGGTGGTTGCACCGAACCATCTTGAACGCCAGTTCGATGTGACTGAGCCAAATAAGGTCTGGGTAACAGACATCACTTATATCCGAACCCATGAAGGTTGGCTCTATCTGGCCGCGGTATTGGATTTGTTCTCACGACAAGTCATTGGTTGGTCAATGGGGCCACGTATCGACCGAGAGCTGGCTATCAGCGCGTTACTGATGGCGGTGTGGCGACGGCGACCGGAGCAGGAAGTGCTGGTTCATTCCGACCAAGGGAGCCAGTTTAGCAGCTATGACTGGCAGGATTTTTTGCGGGATCATCGGCTTAAGGCCAGCATGAGCAGACGTGGCAATTGTCATGATAACGCGGTGGCGGAGAGTTTCTTCCAGCTCCTAAAACGCGAGCGGATCCGACGTAAAACCTATGCGGATCGCGAGGAAGCCCGGCAGGATGTGTTCGATTACATTGAAATGTTTTACAACCCCAAGCGCCGGCACAGTTTCAACCATGGGCTATCGCCAGTAGAGTGTGAAAAGCAATATTTCGAGCGGCTCGAAAGTGTCTAGAGAAGCCGGGGCGATTCACTTCCTGCTCCACAAAACAGGGGTTGTCACCCTGTATTGCCACTTCATGCCCATGGAGTGAACAAGGGGAGGGTGCAACCTATTTAGCACCTGCGCCACGTGAGTCCCCTTGATTGACCAGCTTAGGCCCCAGTGGCCGGTCTTTTCATAGGGCGAGTGAGGCGTTCTGAGGCGTTCTTCAATCCTGTGAGTCGATGGCCGGTTGCAGATACGCAGCGGTTAGAGCAGCGTAGAGAGGGGAGGGGGTTGGTATCCTGAACCGGAATGCCACAAGGAGCGGCACCCCGGGAGATAAAAAAACCGGCCTCAGGGGCCGGTTTTTGTTGTGTGCCAGGGGCTTAACGCAGCACCACGTGCTGGAAGCCCTGCACCAGGCTGATGACAGGCTGGGGGTAGATGCCGAGCAAGACCACCAGAATGGCGGAGAGCAGCACCACCAGGCCCCCGGAGGAGAAGGCCCAGTCGGCCCTGGCATCGCGTAGTTGCATGCCGGGTTCACGCAGGTAGAGGGTGACCATGACCCGCAGGTAGTAGTAGAGCCCCAGGGCACTGCCGAGCACGATGGCGCCACTGAGCCACCACAGCTTGGCATCGACGGTGACGCCGATGAGGTAGAACTTGCCGATGAACCCCAGCGTCATGGGGATACCCGCGAGGGAGAGCATCATCACCGTCATCACCGCCGTCAGATAGGGGCGCTTCCAGAACAGACCGCGATAACTGTGCAGGGAGTCCGCATCCTTGCCGCGATAGGGGCTGGACATCATGCTGATGACGCCGAAGGCCCCCAGGCTGGTGAACAGGTACATCAGCAGATAGACGCCGGCCGCTTCCACCGGCATCTCGCCGAGGCGGCTTGCCACCACCACTGCCAGCAGATAGCCGAAGTGGGAGATGGAGGAGTAACCCATCATCCGCTTGATGTTGGTCTGGATCAGCGCCAGGAGGTTGCCGACCACGATGGAGATGACTGCCATGGCCGCCAGCAGCCAGTGGATCATGGGATCCGAGGTGGCGGGTACCGCCAGGTAGAAGCGCAGCAGCACGCAGAACACGGCTATCTTGCTCACGGTGGCGAGGAAGGTGGCCACCGGTGCCGGCGCCCCTTCATAGACGTCCGGGGTCCAGAGGTGGAAGGGGGCGAGGGACAGCTTGAACGCAAAGCCGACCAGCATCAGGCCAAAGCCCCCCATCAGCAGCGGATGGTGAGCCGGGCTCTGGGCCAGTGTCACACCGAGATCGCTGAAGCTCAGGCTTCCGGCCTGGGCGTAGAGCAGTGCCATGCCGAACAGCAGGAAGGCGGTGGCACTGGCGGAGAGCACCATGTACTTGATGCTGGCTTCCAGCGAGTGCCGCTCGCGATAGGCATACCCCACCAGACCGAACATGGGCAGGGTCAGCATCTCGATCCCGATGAAGAGCGAGGCGAGGTGACGGGAGGCCGCCAGCACCAGACCACCTGCGGTGGCGATGAGCAGCAGCAGGTAGAACTCTTCCCGGTTGTCCGGATAGCCCTTGAGCCAGGTGCGACCGAAGGTACAGGTGGCCAGGGCCCCGATGAGCACCAGCCCCATGTAGAAGACCGCGTAAGCGTCTACTTGCAGCAGGGGAGTGACCCCCTGATCCCCCTGGGCCATCACGATGGGCAGGGAGAAGAGCGCGAGGTTGAGGCCGATGATGGTGACCACGAAGGCGGTGTCGTCACAGCGCTTCCAGGCGATGGCCAGCATCAGGGCCACCATGGCCCCCGTGGTCAGCAACAGGGGCAGCAGGGCCAGCAGTTGAGAAACAGTAAACGTCATGACAGTGCTCCCGACATGGACAAGGAAGGCGAAAGAGAAAGCATCATTGCAGCGCCCCCGTGCCCGGCAGCGCGTACCAGTGCAGCACGCTCAGGAGGCTGCTGCTGGCGGTGTCGAGCACCGGCTGGGGATAGAGACCGAGCAGCACCAAGAGGCCGGCGATGGTCAGCATCATGGTCAGTTCCCGGGTATCCAGCCCCTTGAGCATGCTCTCCTCCCGGGGCGTCCCGAAGCAGGCCCGTTGCAGCATGATGAGGGAGTAGACCGAGGCCAGCACCAGCCCGAAGGTGGCGATGACGGTGATGACGGGGGCCACCTGGAAGCTGCCGATGAGGATCAGGAACTCGCCGACGAAGTTGCCGGTCCCCGGCATCCCGAGGGATGCGACGGAGAAGAACAGCATCACGCCGGGCAGGTAGCGCAGCCGTCCCCAGAGACCGCCCATCTGGCGCAGATCCCGGGTGTGCAGGCGCTCGTAGAGCTGGCCGCACAGGATGAAGAGGCCGGCGGCCGAGAGCCCGTGGGCGATCATCTGCACCACGGCGCCTTGCAGGGCGAGCTCGCTGCCGGAGTAAATGGCGATCATCACGAAGCCCATGTGGGAGATGCTGGTGTAGGCCACCAGCCGCTTGATGTCGGTCTGGGCAAAGGCCAGCAGGGCGCCATAGACGATGCCGATGAGGCCGAGCACCATGGCGTAGGGGGCAAACTCGGCGGACGCCTCGGGGAAAAGCGGCAGAGTGAAGCGCAGCAGGCCGTAGGCCGCGGTTTTCAGCAAGATGCCCGCCAAGTCCACGGAGCCTGCGGTGGGCGCCTGGCTGTGGGCATCAGGGAGCCAGCCATGGAGTGGCACCAGGGGCATCTTGACCGCGAAGGCGATGAAGAAGCCCAGCATCAGCAGCCACTGTACCGTGCTGCTCATGGGGGTGTTGAGCAGTTCCTGATAGTTGAAGGTGAAGACACCGGTGGCGGCGTGGTGGGTCAGTACCAGGCCCAGGATGGCCACCAGCATGATGAGGCCGCTCGCCTGGGTGTAGATGAAGAACTTGGTGGCGGCGTTGATGCGCGACTTGCCATCGGTGACCGAGTGGCCCCAGAGCGCGATCAGGAAGTACATCGGCACCAGCATCATCTCCCAGAAGAAGAAGAAGAGGAACAGATCCACCGCCATGAAGACGCCGAGCACGCCCCCCAGGATCCACAGCAGGTTGAGGTGGAAGAAACCGATGCGCTGGACGATCTCCTTCCAGGAACAGAGGATGGCCAGCACGCCGATGAAGCTGGTGAGGATCACCATCAGGAGCGACAGCCCGTCCACGGCGAGGTGCAGGGAGATGCCGAAGCGGGGGATCCAGGGTTGTTGCCACTCGGCTGCCCAGACGGGGAGGCCGGGGCTGGCGAGGGTGAAGTCACCACCGAGCCAGATGGCGCTGGAGAGCACCAGACAGGCGCTCATGGAGGCGAGGGCCACCCAGCGGACAAACTGTCCGCCGAGCCGCTCCATCTGCCAGCAGAGCAAGCCGCCGATGAAGGGAATTAGCAAGATCCAGAGTAAGGTCACGATATCAGCTCTCATCTAGGTTCTAGTCGGGCAGGCGCTGAGCCTGCCACACAATATTGGGCTCATGGATCAGCCGAGCAGCAGCAGGGCCAGGATCAGGGCGGCGCCCATCCCCATGGAGGCTGCGTACCAGCGCAACTTGCCGGAGACGGTCCAGGCCAGCAGCTGATGCCCCCCCTGGGCCAGCACGGCGGGCAGGTTCATCACCCTGTCCAGCGGATCCTTGCCGAGCAGGCGAGTCGCCAGCAGGTAGGGTTTGACCCAAATCAGGTCATAAAGCCAGTCAAAGCCCCAGGCATTGAACCAGAGGGTGGACAGAGCCCGCCCCGGTGCACTCTCGGCGATCCCCTTCGCCAGGCGACGTTCGCCGAGGAAGAGGAAGGCGGCCAGCGCAATGCCTGCCACGGCGATGACGCCGGAGAGGATCTCGAGGCCATGGCGTCCCTCTTCGATGTGATCCCCGGGGCCTGCCGGCAGTACTCCGGCGAGCGGCGGCACGATGAGGGCGCCGACGCCGGTGGAGAGCACCAGCAGCACCAGCAGTGGCAGATGGTGGGCAAGGCCGTGACCTTTGTGCGCCTCGGTCTGCGCCTTGCCGTGGAAGGCGATGAAGATGAGGCGGAAGGTGTAGAGGGAGGTCAGGAAAGCCCCCCCCAGACCGGCCCACAGCAGGGCGCTCTGGCCACTGGCCTGCACCTGCCAGAGGATGGCGTCCTTACTGTAGAAACCGGCGGTCACCAGCGGCAGCGCGGCCAGGGCCGAGCCCCCCACCAGGAAGCAGGCATAGACCAGTGGCAGCGATTTGCGCAGCCCCCCCATCTTGAAGATGTTCTGTTCGTGGTGGGTCGCATTGATCACGGCCCCGGCAGAGAGGAACAAGAGCGCCTTGAAGAAGGCGTGGGTCATCAGGTGGAAGATGGCCCCTTCCCAGGCACCGACCCCCAGGGCCAGGAACATGTAGCCAATCTGGCTCATGGTGGAGTAGGCCAGGATCCGCTTGATGTCGGTCTGTACCAGGGCGGCGAAGCCCGCCAGTACCAAGGTAATGGCACCGACCAGGGCCACCAGATGGAGGATCTCCGGTGCCAGCAGGAAGAGGCCGTGGGTGCGGGCGATGAGATAGACACCAGCGGTCACCATGGTGGCCGCGTGGATCAGCGCCGAGACCGGGGTCGGGCCCGCCATGGCGTCCGCCAGCCAGGTCTGCAGCGGCAGCTGGGCGGATTTGCCGACCGCGCCGCCGAGCAGCATCAGGCAGGCGAACGACAGGGCAGGGGAGCCTTCTGCGAACATCGCGGGGGCGCGCACCAGCAGCTCGTGAATGTTGAGGGTGCCGAGCTCGCGATAGAGCACGAAGAGCCCGATGGCGAGGAAGACGTCGCCGACCCGGGTCACCACGAACGCCTTGAGGGCGGCGGCGCCGTTGTTGCGATCCTTGTAGTAGAAGCCGATCAGCAGGTAGCTGCACAGCCCCACTCCTTCCCAGCCCAGATAGACGAACAGCAGGTCATCGGCCAGCACCAGGAACAGCATGCTGGCGATGAAGAGGTTGGTGTAGGTGAAGAAGCGTGAATACCCCTCTTCCCCACGCATGTACCAGGAGGCGAACAGGTGGATGAAGAAGCCCACCCCGGTCACGACCCCCAGCATGGTCAGTGACAGCCCGTCCAGGGAGAGACGGAAGGCGGGCTGGAACTCGCCCACCGTCATCCACTGCCACAGGGTCTGGGTATAGACGCCGCCTTCCGGCATGGTATTGAGAAAATCGATGCCGACCCACAGGGTAGTGAGGGCCGAGAGACCGATGCTGCCGACACCGATGAGCGCCGAGGTGCGCTCGCCGAGGCGGCCGAGGGAGAAGGCCAGCAGCAGCCATCCCAGCAGCGGGAACAGGAAAGTCAGAAATAGGAGGCTCATCCGCGCATCTCGCTCACAGTGTCCACGTTCAGGGTGTGGTAACGACGATAGAGCAGCAGTAACAGGGCGAGGCCGATACTGGCCTCCGCTGCCGCCAGAGAAATCACCAGTATGTACATGATCTGGCCGTCGGCCTGGGCCCAGCGGCTACCCGCCACCACGAACGCCAGGGCGGACGCGTTCATCATGATTTCGATACTCATGAGGATAAACAATAGGTTGCGGCGTATCAGCAGGCCGCACAGGCCGATGGCAAACAAAATGGCCGCCAGCAGGAGGCCGTGCTCCATGGGAATTCCACTCATCGCCATGCTCCTTGTGCTTGCTGGATGGAAAGGGGGCGGGCTGCCGGCAGCGAGCCATGCCTCACCACGGGGATGTCGCTCATTGCTGACCTCCTTCCTGTGTGGTGCGAGGCACGGAGAGCACTTCCCCGCTCTTGTCCTCGCGGCCCAGGTGATAGGCGGTGACCAGACCCGCCAGCAGCAGGATGGAGGCGAGCTCCACCGCCAGCACATAGGGGCCGAACAGGGCGATACCGACCTCCTTGGCGCTGACCTCGGTCAGACCCAGTTCACCGCCGGTCACGCCGAGAATGCCGTGGGCCAGAAAGCCCAGCAAAATGAGGGAGAGCAGGGCCGGGCCACCCCAGGTCATGGGGGTGAGCCACTTCTTCTCCTGATCCTGGGCGCTCCCCAGGTTCAGCATCATCACCACGAACACGAACAGCACCATGATGGCGCCGGCGTAGACGATCACCTGCAGGGCCCCCGCAAAGGCGGCGCCCAGGCAGAAGAAGATCATGGCCACGGCGATGAGGGAGATGATGAGATTGAGCAGCGCATGCATGGGGTTGCTGGTGCTGATCACCCGCAGCGTGCTGTAAACGGCGACCAGGGCCGCGGCATAGAATGCCAGTTCCATGATTGACTCCTAGGGCAGCAGGCTCTTGACATCGATGGGCTTGGCTTCGTTCTCGGCATCCCCTTTGGGTTTGCCGTCGATGGCCATCCCGCTCATGCGGTAGAAGTTGTAGTCCGGGTATTTGCCGGGGCCGCTTATCAGCAGATCTTCCTTCTCGTACACCAGATCCTGGCGACGATACTCCCCCATCTCGAAATCCGGCGTCAGCTGGATGGCGGTGGTGGGGCAGGCCTCCTCGCACAGGCCGCAGAAGATGCAGCGGGAGAAGTTGATGCGAAAGAACTCCGGGTACCAGCGGCCATCTTCCCGCTCCGACTTCTGCAAGGAGATGCAACCGACCGGGCAGGCGACCGCACACAGGTTGCACGCCACGCAGCGTTCGTCGCCATCGGGATCCCGGGTCAGTACGATGCGACCGCGAAAACGGGGGGCGGCGTAGACCGGCTGCTCCGGGTAGCTCAGGGTTTCACGGGGGCGCCAGGCATGGGAGAAGACCATCCCAAGACTGCGCAACTGGGTGCCAACACCCTTGATAATGCTCGTAATTTTCATAGGTGCCTCACTGCACATTTATCAGCACTGGCGTCTGAGCGTTTCCTTGCCGCAGACGGCCGAATCATCGTCATGTCCATCTCGTTTTGCTCACGCATTCATCAGCACCACGGCAGCGGTGACCAGCATGTTGAGCAGGGTCAGGGGCAGGCACACTTTCCAGCCAAAGGACATCACCTGGTCGAAGCGCGGGCGGGGCAGGGAGGCCCGCAGCAGGATGAAGAACACCATGAAACAGGCTGTCTTCAGGGCGAACCAGATGAAGGGCGGCAGCCAGGGGCCGTGCCAGCCACCGAAGAAGAGGGTCACGATGAGGGAAGAGATCAGCACGATGCCGATGTACTCCCCCACGAAGAAGAGACCCCACTTCATGCCCGCGTACTCGATGTGATAGCCGTCGGCGAGCTCCTGCTCGGCCTCCGGCTGGTCAAACGGGTGGCGGTGGGTGACGGCGACCCCGGCAAACAGGAAGGTGATGAAGCCCAGGATCTGGGGGATCACGTTCCACATGCCGGCCTGGGCCTCGACGATGTCACGCAGGTTGAAGCTGCCGGTCTGGATGACGATGCCCATGAGCGAGAGGCCAAGGAACACCTCGTAGGAGAGGGTCTGGGCCGAGGCGCGCAGGCTGCCGAGCAGGGAGTACTTGTTGTTGCTCGACCAGCCGGCGAACAGCACGGCATAGACCGCCAGCCCGGCGATCGCCAGGATATAGAGCAGCCCCACGTTGAGATCCGCCACGCCCCAGGTGGGGGTGATGGGCACCACCGCAAACGCCAGGATGAAGGCGGTGAAGGCGATGATGGGGGCCAGCACGAAGATCCGGCGATCCGCAAAGGGCGGGATCCAGTCCTCCTTGAAGAACATCTTGACCATGTCGGCCGCCAGTTGCAGCAGGCCGAAGGGGCCAACCCGGTTGGGGCCGTAACGGTCCTGCCACAGTGCCAGCAGGCGGCGCTCAATGAAGCTCATGAAGGCGCCGGCCCCCACGATCCCCACGAGCACGACCAGGGCCTTGCCGACCTCGATCAGCAGATCCATCAGAGAGTCGCTCATGCGATGACCTCCTGCAGGTTATCGATCAGGGCGTGGTGCAGGGCGGTCGGCAGGCCGTTCACCCCGAGTGGCAACCCTGCCAGGCCCGGAGCCAGCGCATCGCTCAGGCGAAGACGCAGGCGCCAGTGGTTGCCACCCCAGGAGAAGGCCACCAGTGCGTCAGGGGACAGTGCCAGGCGTGCGGCATCCGCCGGGTTCAGTACCAGGGTGGGTTCCCCCATGCGAGCCTGGATGACCGGGCTTCTGGCGGAGAGCTCCTCGCCACCGAACAGCTGGTCATAGCTCACCACCTGGAGGGATGCGGCGGGCAGGAAGGGGGCCGGGATGGCGCCAAACCAGCCCAGGTTGCCTTCGCCCGGCTCCAGCAGGCGGCGACCGGGATCCCCGGCACGCAGGTTGCCACCCACCTCGTCCTGGAACTTGTTCCAGGCGGAGGGGGAGTTCCAGCCCGGCGCCCAGGCAAACGGTACCTGGGAGAGGGGCTGGCGGGCACCGGCGTAGCCTTCCATGGAGAAGGCGAACGGTGAATCGGGATCCTGGGCGACTCTGGGCTCGCTCACGTTCTGGTTCGCCAGCATGGAGGTGCGACCACTGTAGCGGTGCGGCTCGCGGGCGAGCTTCATGCCGCGGATGCGCAGGCCGGCGTTGGGAGCAGGCTCGCGCATGGTGCTGAGCTGCGGGGTGCTGGCGGCGCACTCGGCGCTCACGTCGTCGAAGGTGCTCCAGCGCAGGGGCTTGCGCGCCAGCGTCCCCTGCAGGGCGGCCAGCCAGCGCCAGCCCTCGCGCACCTGGATGTCGGCGTTGTAGAAGGCGGGGGAATAGACCTGGAAGAAGCGCTGGGCGCGGCCTTCCATGTTGATAAGCGTCCCGTCGCCTTCGGCGAAGCTGGCGGCGGGCAGCACCAGGCTCGCCTTCTTGGCGGTCTGGGTGTCCTGGTGGTCCACCAGCAGTAGGTGCTGCAGGCGATCCAGGGCGGCATCCACCCGGCTGCGCGGCGCACGGCGGTAGAGATCGTTCTCAAGCACCACCAGGGCGAGCTGCTCCTCCCTTTCGATACGCTCGAGGGCGCTCTCCAGCGGGGCGGCATCCCGGGCCAGCATGGCCAGCCCCAGGCTGTTGGCCTCCTGGGCCACCAGGGCGAGCTCCACGGCCTGGCCGCGGCCCTTGAGGGCGCGGGCGATGTTGCTGGCCGCCTCGATCAGCGCCAGTGAACGGGCACCATTGCCTGCGATGATGAGGGGCTTCCTGGCGCTGCCCAGCAGTTCGGCCCAGCGGGTGGCCAGGGCCTGCTGCTCGGGGGCGAGATCCGTCGGCGCCGGGGCGGTGCCGTCAAGCAGGTGCGCGATGGCAAAGCCGAGGCGCGCCTGATCCGCGTGAGGGGCGTGCAGGGTGCCGCTCGCCACGTCGTCCAGACGGGTGGCGTCCAGGCTGGTGATGAGCAGGGGATAGCGCTCGTTCTGGGCCAGGGTCTGCACCGCAGCGACCTGCCAGAGATCCACCTTCAGCTTGCGGGCGATCTCGCGGCCCTTGCCCTTGACCGCCTGGCGCAGGGCCAGGGCGATGCGGGCGGCAGTCTGGGTGACGTCCTCGCCGAGCACCAGCACGGCGTCGGCCTCCTCCATGTCGCGCAGGCTGGGGGTGCGCACACCGCCCTGCTCCAGGATCTGCAGCATCTTCTGCAGGCAGGCCCACTCGCTCTGCTCAACACCAGAGTAGAAGTTGGCGGCGCCCACCAGCTCGCGCAGGGCGAAGTTGCTCTCAAGAGACGCGCGGGGCGAGCCGATGCCGATGACGCCGGAGGCGGTGCGCAGGGCGTCCGCGGCGCGGTTCAGGGCACCGTCCACCGTGATGGCCAGCTTGTCGCCGCCATCTTGCAAGAGGGGCTGGCGCGGGCGGTCGGCCAGGTTGACGTGACCGTAGCCGAAGCGGCCGCGATCGCACAGGAAGTAGTGGTTGAGGGCGCCGTGGAAGCGGTTTTCGATGCGGCGCAGCTCGCCGTAGCGCTCACCCGGGCTGATGTTGCAGCCAACCGAGCACCCCTGGCAGATGCTGGGGGCGAACTGCATGTCCCACTTGCGGTTGTAGCGCTCGGAGTGGGTCTTGTCAGTGAAGACGCCGGTGGGGCAGACCTCCACCAGGTTGCCGGAGAACTCGCTCTCCAGGGTGCCATCCTCGACCCGGCCGAAGTAGACGTTGTCGTGGGCGCCATAGACCCCGAGATCCTCGCCGCCGGCGTAATCCTTGTAGTAGCGCACGCAGCGGTAGCAGGCGATGCAGCGGTTCATCTCGTGGTTGATGAAGGGGCCCAGATCCTGGTTCTGGTGGGTGCGCTTGGTGAAACGATAGCGGCGGCTGTTGTGGCCGGTCATCACCGTCATGTCCTGCAGGTGACAGGCGCCGCCCTCTTCACACACCGGGCAGTCGTGGGGGTGGTTGGTCATCTGCCACTCCACCACCGTCTTGCGAAACTCCTTCGCCTCTTCGTCCTCGATGGAGATATAGGTGCCATCGGTGGAGGGGGTCATGCAGGACATGACCAGGCGGCCGCGCTTGTCGTCGGCATTCTGATACTGTTTGACCGCGCACTGGCGGCAGGCACCGACGCTACCCAGCGCCGGGTGCCAGCAAAAATAGGGGACGTCCAGACCCAGCGACAGACAGGCTTGCAGCAGGTTGTCTGCCCCGTCTACCTCGTACTCTTTACCGTCTACATGAATGGTTGCCATACAACTTCCCTGAAACCTGTTTTATGAAATCGGCTATTGCCCGATGCGTCCTGGCGCTTACCAGCGCTCGCCCAGCAGGTTGGGCTGGATACCCTTGAACAGCTTGTGATTGTCGTGGGGCGCCTTGACCCCGGCCTCGAATTCGGACCGGAAGTACTTCATCGCACTGCCAAGGGGCTCGACGGCGCCGGGGGCATGGGCGCAGAAGGTCTTGCCCGGGCCCAGGAAACTGACCAGCTGCTCCAGGGTGGCGAGATCCTCGGGTTGGCCCTCGCCCCGCTCCAGCGCCCGCAGCAGCTTGACGCTCCAGGGCAGGCCGTCGCGGCAGGGGGTGCACCAGCCGCAGGATTCGCGGGCGAAGAACTCCTCCATGTTGCGCAAGAGGCTCACCATGTTGATGCTGTCGTCCACCGCCATGGCGAGGCCCGTTCCCATCCGGGTGCCGACCTTGCCGATGCCGCCGGCATACATCTGGGCATCCAGGTGCTCGGGCAGCAGGAAGCCGGTACCGGCGCCGCCAGGCTGCCAGGCTTTCAGGCGATAACCGGGCTTCATGCCGCCGGCATAGTGCTCGAACAGCTCGCGGGCCGTGATGCCAAAGGGCAGCTCCCAGAGGCCGGGGTTGTTCACCTTGCCGGAGAAGCCCATCAGCTTGGTGCCGTGATCTTCCGAACCCGGCAGTGCCAGCCCCTGATACCAGGCCACACCGTTGCCGATGATGGCGGGGACGTTGCACAGGGTTTCGACGTTGTTGACGCAGGTCGGCTTGCCCCAGACGCCGGAGACGGCGGGGAAGGGGGGCTTGGCGCGCGGGTTGGCGCGCCGTCCTTCCAGGGAGTTGATAAGCGCCGTCTCTTCGCCGCAGATGTAGCGACCGGCGCCGGTGTGGACGAACAGCTCGAAGTCAAAGCCCGAGCCCAGGATGTTCTTGCCGAGGAGCCCCGCGGCCTTGGCCTCTTCCACGGCGCGGCGCAGGTGGATGGCGGCATCCACGTACTCGCCGCGCAAGAAGATGTAGCCACGGTAGGCCTTGAGGGCCTTGGCCGAGATGATCATCCCCTCGATCAGCAGGTGGGGCAGCTGCTCCATCAGCATGCGGTCTTTGTAGGTATTGGGTTCCATCTCGTCGGCGTTGCAGAGCAGGTAACGGATGCTCATGCTCTCGTCCTTGGGCATCAGGCCCCACTTCACCCCGGTGGAGAAGCCGGCGCCGCCGCGCCCCTTGAGGCCGGCGTCCTTGACGGTGCTGACGATGTCGTCCGGGCTCATCTGGCTCAGCGCCTTGCGGGCGGCCTCGTAGCCCTGCTTGGCCTGGTACTCCTCGAGCCAGACCGGCTGGCCGTCGTCCCGCAGGCGCCAGGTGAGCGGGTGAGTCTCGGCGGCGCGGGGGATGCGGTTGGCGGTGCCGAGGGAGGCGAGTGTCTTGCCTGGCTGGATGCTCATGGGTAGGCCTCCAAGGTCTTGAGCAGGCTGACGGCGTCGAGCCCGCCGTAGGTGTCGTCATCGATCATGATGGCCGGCCCCTTGTCGCAGTTGCCGAGACAGCAGACGGGCAGCAGGGTGAAACGACCGTCCGGGGAGGTCTGGCCGGGGGCCAGATTGACGACCTCTTTCAGACCGGCCAGCAGCTGCTCGTGGCCGTTGATGTAGCAGACCATGCTGTCGCAGACGCGGATGATGTGACGACCCACCGGCTGGCGGAAGATCTGGCTGTAGAAGGTGGCGACCCCTTCCACGTCGCTGGCGGGGATGCCGAGCTCGGCGCCGATGGCGTGAATGGCGCCGTCAGGCACCCAGCCACGGGCCTGTTGCACTATCTTGAGCGCTTCGATGCTGGCTGCACGGGGATCTTCGTAGTGGTGTTTCTCGTGTTCGATGGCATCGCGCTCAGCCTGGCTCAGGACGAAATCTCCCTGCTGGCTGCTGCATGCCCCTTGCCCTTGTGGGGTCTGGTTATTGTGACACTGACATTGGCTCATGACTTGACCTTTTGTGGCTTGTCCCTTTACTGCGCGTCTTGCCCTTCGCCCCGGCTGCCGGGGCGAGAGGACTCAACGATCCACATCTGACATAACGAAATCGATACTGCCTAGGTAGACGATAAGATCCGACACCATCTGGCCGCGGATCACCGAGGGGATCTGCTGCAGGTGAGCAAAGCTCGGGGTGCGGATCCGGGTCCGGTAGCTCATGGTGGAGCCGTCGCTGGTCAGGTAATAGCTGTTGACCCCCTTGGTCGCCTCTATCATCTGGAAGGACTCGGCGGCCGGCATGACAGGCCCCCAGGAGACTTGCAGGAAGTGAGTGATCAGGGTTTCGATGTCCTGCAGGGTGCGCTCTTTGGGCGGTGGCGTGGTGAGCGGGTGATCCGCCTTGAAGGGGCCCTCAGGCATGTTTTTCATGCACTGCTCGATAATGGACAGGCTCTGGCGGATCTCCTCGATGCGCACGGTGGCGCGGTCGTAGGCGTCCCCGTTGCTACCCACCGGCACCTCGAACTCGAACTGATCGTAACCGGAATAGGGGCGCCATTTGCGCACGTCAAAGTTGAGCCCCGTGGCCCGCAGACCGCCCCCCGTGGTGCCCCAGGCCAGGGCCTGGGCCGTGTTGTAGGCGGCGACGCCTATGGTGCGGCCCCGCAGTATGCTGTTGCGCATGGCCGCCTTTTCATACTCCATCAACCGCTTGGGCAGCCAGCTCAACAGGTTGTCCTGGATGAGGCGGGTCCAGCCGGCAGGCAGATCGTGGGCCACGCCGCCGATGCGGAACCAGGCCGGGTGCATGCGGGCCCCGGTGATGGCCTCGATGATGGTGTAGATCTTCTGGCGGTCCGTGAAGGTGAAGAAGACCGGGGTCATGGCCCCCACGTCCTGAATGTAGGTGCCAAGGAACAGCAGGTGGCTCTGGATGCGGAACAGCTCCGCCATCATCACCCGGATCATGTCGACCCGCGCCGGCACCTTGATGCCGGCCAGCTTCTCGACCGCCAGCACATAGGGCAGGTTGTTCATCACGCCGCCCAGGTATTCGACCCGGTCGGTGTAGGGGATGTAGCTGTGCCAGGACTGGCGCTCGCCCATCTTCTCGGCGCCGCGGTGGTGATAGCCGATGTCGGGCACGCAGTCGCGGATCTCTTCCCCGTCGAGTTGCAGCACCAGGCGGAAGGCGCCGTGGGCGGAGGGGTGGTTCGGCCCGAGGTTCAGGAACATGTAGTCCTCGTTCTCGTTGCCGCGGGCCATGCCCCACTCTTCCGGCTTGAACAGCAGGTTGTCCTGCTCCTGATCCTGCTTGACCGCATCGAGCATGAAGGGATCAAACTCGGTGGCGCGCGCCGGGTAGTCCTTGCGCAGGGGGTGCCCTTGCCAGCTCTTGGGCATCATGATGCGGGTCAGATGGGGGTGGCCATCGAAGGTGATCCCCATCAGATCCCACACTTCCCGCTCGTACCAGTTGGCGTTGGGAAAGTGGCGGCTGACGGTGGGCAGATGGAGATCGCTCTCCTTGAGCGCCACCTTCAGCATCACGTCGGCGTTACGGTCGATGGAGATGAGGTGATAGAAGACGGTAAAGTCGCTCTCCGGCAGGCCGTGGCGATGGCTGCGCATCCGTTCGTCGGTGGCGCTGAGATCGAACAGCATCACGAAGGGGGAGGGCAGCTTTTGCAAGAAGCCCATCACGTCCAGCAGCAGATCCCGGGAGAGCCAGATGACCGGTACGCCGGTACGGGTGCTCTGCACGGTGAAGCGCTCGGCACCGAAGTGGGCGAACAGCTCGCCGACCACCTGGGCATCGGCGTGATCGGCGGTTTGCCACTGGGCCATGGTGTAATTGCTTGGGAATTCTCGAGTCAGTTTCATGATCAGATCTCATCCGGCGTGCGCAGGTTGGTCACGTTGATCCGCTCGCCGCGCTTGCGTTCCTTCTCGGATTGCATCTGGGGACGGTAGATCCCCTGATCCCCCACCACCCAGGAGAGGGGGCGGCGCTCCTTGCCGATGGACTCCTGCAGCAGCATCAGGGCTTGCAGGAAGGCCTCGGGGCGGGGCGGGCAGCCCGGAATGTAGACATCGACCGGCAGGAACTTGTCCACCCCCTGTACCACGGAGTAAATGTCATACATGCCGCCGGAGTTGGCGCAGGCCCCCATGGAGATGACCCACTTGGGCTCGAGCAACTGCTCATAGAGCCGCTGGATGACAGGGGCCATCTTGATGAAGGGGGTGCCGGCAATCACCATGAAGTCGGCCTGACGGGGGGAGGCTCGTATGACCTCAGCGCCGAAGCGAGCCACGTCGTGGGGAGAGGTGAAGGCGGTACACATCTCCACGTAGCAGCAGGAGATGCCGAAGTTGTAGGGCCAGAGGGAGTTCTTGCGGCCCCAGTTGACGGTGTCTTGCAGCACCTCTTCGAGGCGCCCGATCATGATGCCGCGGGTCGCTTGCTGCGCCAGTGGATCATCGACGGTCTGGCGCTGTTCCTGGGGGTAGCGCTCAACGGGCGCATCCGGGTCAATCCGGGTCAGGGTGTACTTCATGGTGCAACCTCAAAGAGATAATCGGTAGTTCAGTCTGGTTTCTTGTCAGTCAGGACACGCTTTTTCGGGGCCCAGTCGAGGGCACCAATGCGCCACAGGTAGAGGAGGCCTACCAGCAGCAGGGTGATGAAGATGGTGGCTTCGATGAAGCCGACCCAGCCGCTCTCCCGAACGGAGACGGACCAGGCAAAGAGATAGAGGGCTTCGACATCGAAGATGACGAAGAACATGGCGACTAGGTAGAACTTGGCGGAGAAGCGCAGGCGGGCGTTGCCGACGGAATCCACACCGGATTCGAAGGGTTTGTTCTTGGCACGGCCATAGGCGCGTCCCCCCAGCAAGGCCGCCAGGCCTATCATGGTCAAGCAGATACAGATGGCGCCAATGACATAGACAGCAAAAGCCCTGTGCTGGACGGCAATATCAGCAAACATATAGGTTTTTCCCTAACCAAATTAATCATGTGACTTAACAATGATGTTACGTAGTATGCCACTTTCGTACTGATTTACATGTCATTTCAAAGGATTAATTATTAATCAACGGGATGAAAATCGTGTTTTGCTAGCGGGGTCAACTTTCTCGTTTGAGAATTGTTTTCAATCGTTTTTATGTAGCAGAAAAAAACCGGATAGTTTGAAAATCAGGGGGATGGCAGGAAACAAAAGACCCCGCATGGCGGGGTCTGTTTCAGGGTTGGAGAACGGGGAGGCTCTGCTCTGCCGCCTTGCCCTGGGAGAGCACGATCTCCACCCGGCGGTTGGCTTGGCGGTGAGCCGGGGTATCGTTTGGATAACGGGGTTGGGTATCCGCCACCCCTTGGGCGATCAGCCGTCGTGAATCCAGCTTGGGGTTGGTCAGCAGGGTGTGGGTGATGGTGGCCGCCCGCAGCACCGACAGCTCCCAGTTGTTGCGATAGAGCTCCACCGGCGCCTGGGAGTTGTCGGTGTGACCGGTGACCACCACCATGCCGGGGATGTCCGCCAGCACGTCCGAGACCTTGTTGACCAGCGGAATGAACTGGGGCTGCAAGAAGGCGGAGTCGGCCGGAAACAAGGTCTTTTCGCCGATGCGGATGACCAGTTGGCTGCCAAGCTGCTCCACCTCGATCTCTTTGGACTCGATTTGGCTCTTGAGCTGCTGATCCAGCTTCTGCTTGGTGACCGTGACCCAATCCTGCTCCTTGGTCTTGTGGGGCCAGGACTCCGTGGCCGCAGGTTTCTCCGAGGAGCCGATGGTCTCGTTGAAAGGGTCGGCCGCTGCTGCGGGCGTCTGGGTATCCAGCACCTGCTCTTTCTGGGAGGTATTGGGGGTGGTCTTGGACTCGGGTTCCAGTATGCCTGTGCCCCCCTGCATCACGGGGGAGCCGGCGGGAAGGGAAACCAGCCCTATCTTGCCAAGAGATTCGATAAAGCCCTGAATGAGCACGCGAGTCTCCGACTGCTTGGCCATGGCGAAGGAGTAGAGCACCACGAACAGGGCGAACAGCAGTGTCATGAAGTCGGCGTAGGAGACCAGCCAGCGTTCGTGGTTCTCCGGCGCCTCAGCCTTTTTCTTTTTCGCCACTGTGGCCTCCGAGGTAAGGCTCAAGGGTCACTTGCAGCCGTTGCTGTGACTCGCCGTCCACGATGCAGAGGATGCCGGTGAGGGTCATCTCCTTGTAGTGGCGGATCTGGTGGGCAAACGACTTGTAGCGGTTGCCGAAGGGCAGGAAGATGAGGTTGGCGGCCGACACCCCGTAGATGGTGGCGATAAAGGCCACCGCGATGGCGCCCCCCAGCTTGTCGGGGGCATCCAGCAGGCCCATGGCGTGAATGAGGCCAAATACGGCCCCGACGATCCCCATGGTCGGGCAGTAGCCCCCCATGGCCTCGTAGAATTTGACGGTCTGTTCGATATCTTCCTGCTCGAACTCGATCTCGTTTTCCAGTACCTCGTGGATTTTGGTCTTCTCGTAGCCATCGACCATCATCTGTACCCCTTTTTGCAGGAAGGGATCCTTGATGTCGTCGATCATGCCCTCCAGTGCCAGCATGCCGCTGCGCCGTGCATTGCCCGCCAGGGTTTCAAGCAGTTGGGCCTGCTCCAGCATGTCGAGGCGCAGGGGAGTGATGAGCCACTTGAAGCGCTTGAGGGTTTTACCAACCACGGAGAAGGGAAACTGGGTCAGTGCGGCACCGACGGTACCGCCGATCACGATGAGAAAGGCGGGCAGATCGAGCAGGGCGCTGGGGTGCCCCCCTTCTATCATGTTGCCACCCAGAATGGCTGCCAGGGCCAGCAGCAAGCCAATAAGACTCATTTGTCCATATCCCTATGCGATGTGTGAGGCTAGTGTAGCCATTTAACTATCAGTTTTTCAAAACGATATCCAATCGGTGAGCAATATCCGAGAGGTTGCGCAGACCCGGTAGTGTCCGGTGGCATCGGCCTGTGCCGCCTGGTCAGCAGAGCAGGTTGACGGCGCTGGTATGGCAGGACGAGGCAGTTATCCAGGTGATATCACAATATACTGTGCTATTCGTGAGAGTATGTTGGTTATTTATATCGTCATTTTCTCTTTGCTTGGCGTGATAAGCTGTCAACGAGAAAGGGCTGGCTGCCCTCGGGGCATCTCCCCTGTCGGCAGAGATCAGAGAGGCGGAAGGGATGGGATTGGCTGGGCGGCACTCGGCCAGGTATCGCGGCAAACCGTTTTTTCTGGCTCCGCCGATGACGGGTTTCTCCTGCCAGGGGGTTGGCAGACACCTTGAAGCAAAAACCGATCCTGAGGTCAGTTCTTCAAGCTGTACGCTGGGTCGGGATTGACTCGCGTCATCCCTGGCGCTCGCCCCTGGCCGTCCAGTCGGGCTATCCTGCCCGCCTGTCAACAGGGGTCGAACCGAGCCGCCCATCGCCAGATAAAGTAAAAGGCCCCGTCGCAAGACGGGGCCTTTTACTTTATCTGGCGGTGAGGGAGGGATTATACCAATCAGATTAAAGATGTGATCTAATTGCTCTATTCTGGTTTCACTGTACTCAGTATGTCCGATCTAATCGATTTCTTGGCCCTCGCCAAGGCAGAAACCAACGCCAGGAAACGCATGCGATTCCTGGCGTTAGCACACTTTC
>NZ_JAPCIY010000077.1:0-19981 GCF_027707645.1 Aeromonas sp. QDB30
GAAGGGTACCACCAATCAGCAGTTGGCCACCTCTCGCCATTCATCCATGAGTGTCGCACTTATTATCTGAATTCCCGTTTCACTCCTTGCGATCAAGTGAGGAAAGACATCCTCCCACATCAGTGTATCGAATTATCAGCCATTCACATATACGTCATTTGACGTAGTTCTCTGCACGATATGCGCATATTTAGCCCGCTGTTTTTTCTCAATACTGAACCTGCTTGTTCAAAGGGTGATTGTCTTGAAGCTTCAAATGAACAGATACCGAAGCAGGGTTTGTTCATAGCTGAAAACTAATTTAAGGAAGAATACGCATGAAAAGGAAACTACTCGCAAGTTCTATTCTGGCTGCGTCTTTATTTGGTAGTCACGCGTTTGCTGCAGATGACACCATCAAAGTGGGTATCTTGCACTCGCTGTCTGGCACCATGGCGATCAGTGAAACCACACTGAAAGACACCATGCTTATGCTGATTGATGAGCAGAACAAGAAAGGCGGATTGCTGGGCAAAAAACTGGAGCCTGTGGTGGTTGACCCTGCGTCAAACTGGCCGCTGTTCGCTGAAAAAGCGCGTGAGTTGGTTCAAAAAGACAAAGTCTCTGCCATTTTCGGCTGCTGGACTTCCGTTTCCCGTAAATCAGTGCTGCCAGTAGTGGAAGAGCTGAACAGCGTGCTGTTCTACCCTGTGCAGTATGAAGGGGAAGAGTCATCCAAAAACGTATTCTATACCGGTGCTGCACCAAACCAGCAGGCGATTCCAGCGGTTGATTACCTGATGGAACAGGGCGTAGAGCGTTGGGCTCTGCTGGGTACTGACTATGTCTATCCACGCACCACCAACAAAATTCTGGAAGCTTACCTGAAAGCCAAAGGCGTGAAAGCGTCTGACATCATGGTGAACTACACCCCGTTTGGTCACTCAGACTGGCAGTCAATCGTAGCTGATGTGAAGAAATTCGGTTCTGCGGGCAAGAAAACTGCGGTGGTTTCTACTATCAACGGCGATGCGAACGTGCCTTTCTATAAAGAGTTAGGCAACCAAGGCGTCTCTGCACAAGACATCCCAGTGGTGGCGTTCTCTGTTGGTGAAGAAGAGCTGTCAGGTATCGACACTAAACCGTTGGTTGGCCATCTGGCGGCATGGAATTACTTTGAAAGCGTAGACACCCCAGCAAACAAAGATTTCATCGAAAAATGGCACAAATTTACCGGTAAAAAAGAGCTTGTAACCAACGACCCAATGGAAGCGACTTACATCGGTTTCAACATGTGGGTGAAAGCGGTTGAAAAAGCGGGCACTACTGACCCGGCGAAAGTACAAGATGCCCTGATCGGTGTTTCTGTGCCTAACCTGACTGGTGGTTACGCAGCCATGATGCCAAACCATCACATCACGAAACCTGTGCTGATCGGTGAAATTCAGGACGACGGCCAGTTCGAAGTGGTTTCTGAAACCAAAGGTACTGTTGTTGGTGACGAATGGTCTGACTTCTTACCAGGCTCAAAAGACCTGATCTCCGATTGGCGTAAACCGCTCTCTTGCGGCAACTTCAACGTGAAAACAGGTAAATGCGGCGGTTAATTCCGTGACTGACAGGGCGGGAGATATTCCGCCCTGAATTTTTAACACCTTCGGAATTAAAGAGAGAAAGTTCATTTTCTCTGGGACAAGGAAAGCATGATGCGATTAATACAGGCAGGATGCAGTCGAATCATCGTGGTTGGTTTAACCCTGATGATGGGTCTCTGGAGTGTCATGGCGCAGGCGATGACCACCGATGAGGCATTAAAAGCACTGAGTGGTCGTGATTTTACCGCCAAGAAAGAGGCCATCACGACAATTGCTGCCAGCGGTGAACCTTATGCATCTGATCTTTTTATTGCGTTGGATAACGGTGAGCTGTTTTTCCGTAAAAGTGACGAACTGATGGTCATTCGTCAGGGCGAAATATTTGTTAATTTAACCGACAAACAAGCAGTTGCCGGTGACAGTTCTGATTTCAAACGGGTGGCGATGAACAATGCCTTGCGCCGCCAAATTGCTGAATTATCAGCTCAACTGGCCTTAATGCATATTCCGGTCGAAAATGAACACCTATTCCGGTTTAAAATGAACGCTGATTCCGGCTTGCGTGTACACCGTTTCCGGACACCTCAGAGCGCGAACTCTGATGTCAGATGAACCGTCATGCTCCAATGACCTGGACCCACAACTGCCGCGCTGCGCTTGGCTGCTGGCTTGTTCGGTGAGTCGAAAAGATGCCTCCCCTCAAAGCTCAGCTTCTGCTCGCAGAATACCTGGCCGCATACTTTCCGGAAATGGTGTTCACAGATTCCGGAATCACTGTTCAACTTCACCGGAATACGCACTTAAATGATCCGAATGCAGAGAAACGTTTGCAGGCAGTGAAATCGATGTTGGGGAAGGTAGCTGATTCCGATCGTGCTGCGCTGATTGCCCATCAACAAAAAGAGACCGATGCCAAGGTATTAGCCGCCTATGACATGGTGATCGCATTCAGCAAATTAGTCGATAGCGATGCTGTGGTACGCCTGAGCGCAGTCGATGCACTCAGTGAAGTGCATAACCCAGAAGTAGTAGGGCAGCTGAAATCCGTTGCTCAGAACGATACCGATGCCAAAGTGAAATCCGCCGCCGCAGCAGCGGTGAAAAAGCTCGAACGCAGTCAGTCATTTTACAGTGGCATTGAAACCCTCTATTTCGGTATCAGCCTCGGTTCCATTTTAGTGTTAGCAGGCATTGGTCTGGCGATCACCTTTGGTGTAATGGGCGTGATCAACATGGCGCATGGCGAGATGATGATGCTGGGTGCCTACACCACCTTCGTGATGCAAAAACTATTACCGAATGAACCGGGCATTGCGTTACTTCTCTCTATTCCTGCGGCATTTTGTGTCTCGGGCTTAGTCGGCATTGTCATTGAGCGCAGTGTGATCCGTTTCTTATATGGCCGCCCGCTCGAAACCCTGCTGGCAACCTTCGGGATCAGCCTGCTGTTACAACAAGCGGTGCGCTCAATTTTCTCCCCGCTGAACCAAAGTGTGGTTATGCCTTCGTGGATGAGTGGCACATGGGTGTGGAACGACTTCCTGTCGCTGACCCTGAACCGCATGTTCATCATTCTGTTTAGCCTGTTGGTTTTTGCTGGCCTGATGTGGTTGCTGAAACGCAGTCGTTTGGGGTTGGAAGTACGCGCGGTTTCGCAAAACCGCGCTATGGCTCGCAACATGGGTGTTCGCTCAGATTGGGTGAATGCCAGAACTTTCGGTCTGGGATCAGGCATCGCTGGTATTGCTGGTGTGGCGTTGTCTCAGCTGACCAACGTTGGCCCGAACTTAGGGCAGGGTTACATCATCGACTCCTTCATGGTGGTGGTGTTTGGCGGTGTCGGCAATTTATGGGGCACGTTGGTGGCGGGTCTGTCACTGGGTGTGGCGAATAAACTGTTGGAACCGTATGCCGGTGCTGTGCTGGCAAAAATCCTGATTCTGGTTGCGATCATTCTGTTTATTCAGAAACGCCCGCGCGGGCTGTTTCCGCAACGTGGCCGTGCGGTTGAGGGCTAAAAACATGCTATTTAATTCTGTATTCAAAGATAAAGCGGGCCTGAGTTTGCTCAGTGCCATTCTGGTTGGCTCGGTGCTGGTGGTGTTATCAAACCTGCTGTTGCCACATGGCAGCGCGCTGTATGTCGGTTCCAACACTGTGACGCTGTTAGGCAAGTATTTGTGTTACGCCCTGCTTGCCGTGGCGCTTGATTTGGTCTGGGGTTATCTCGGCATTTTAAGTCTCGGTCACGGCGCTTTTTTTGCGCTGGGTGGCTACGCGATGGGCATGTATCTGATGCGTCAGATCGGCACGCGCGGAGTGTATGGCGATCCGATTTTGCCAGATTTCATGGTGTTCCTGAACTGGCATGAACTGCCATGGTTCTGGTATGGCATGAACCATTTCTGGTTTGCCATGCTGATGGTGGTGCTGGTTCCGGGCTTGCTCGCGTTTGTGTTCGGCTGGCTGGCGTTTCGCTCGCGTGTGACCGGCGTTTATCTGTCGATCATGACGCAGGCAATGACCTACGCACTGCTGCTGGCGTTCTTCCGCAATGAAATGGGTTTTGGTGGTAATAACGGCTTAACCGACTTCAAAGACATCATCGGTTTTAGTCTGACCGACGATGCAACTCGTGCGGCGTTATTCCTCATTACGGCGGTTGTGCTCTGTCTGGCTTATCTGGTCTGCCGCGTGATTGTCGGTTCGAAACTGGGGCGTGTTGCAGTGGCGATCCGCGATGCAGAGATGCGCACCCGCTTTATGGGCTACCGGGTGGAATATTTCAAACTCGCGATCTTCGTGTTCTCCGCCATGTTGGCTGGCGTTGCTGGTGCGCTGTATGTGCCACAAGTCGGCATTATCAATCCGGGCGAGTTTTCTCCGCTGAACTCGATTGAACTGGTGATCTGGGTGGCCGTCGGTGGCCGGGCGACGCTTTATGGCGCGGTGGTCGGCGCAATTTTGGTCAACTACGCCAAGTCGGTGTTTACCGGCATTCTGCCTGATGAATGGCTCTACGCATTGGGTGCGCTGTTCGTGTTGGTCACGCTGTTCCTGCCAAAAGGTGTTACCGGTTTATTCAATCGCAAGGAGGCGGTGTGATGAACATGTTTGCACAAACCAAAACGATCTTAACACCGACCTACTTGCGCGAACGGATGGCACCACCAGCGCCAGTGAAACTCGATTTACGGCATGGTGTGATCCTCTATCTGGAAGATATCAACGTCAGTTTCGACGGTTTTAAAGCACTGAATAACCTCAACCTCTACATCAACAAAGGCGAACTGCGCTGCATTATCGGCCCGAACGGGGCAGGTAAAAGCACCATGATGGATGTTATTACCGGCAAAACACGCCCTGACACCGGCTCGGCGTGGTTTGGTCAGAACATCAACTTGTTGGAACTCGATGAACCGGCGATAGCTGAAGCAGGCATAGGTCGTAAATTCCAAAAACCAACCGTGTTTGAACCGCTTACGGTGGAAGAAAACCTTGAACTGGCCATGGCGGGGAATAAAGGCGTTTGGCAGACCTTTGTTAGCAAACTGTCTGGTGAAGATCGCGATCATCTTGAAGCAACGCTGCTGCTGATTGGTCTGGTTGCTGAGCGTCATCGCCAAGCGGGTGTGTTGTCGCACGGCCAAAAGCAGTGGCTGGAAATTGGCATGCTGCTGATGCAGCGCCCGGAATTGCTGCTTGTCGATGAACCGGTGGCAGGAATGACGCATCAGGAGATGGAACGCACCGCTGAACTGCTGAAACAGCTGGCGGGCAAACACTCCGTCGTGGTGGTGGAGCACGATATGGATTTCGTGCGCTCGATTGCCAATAAAGTCACGGTATTACATCAAGGCTCGGTGCTGGCGGAAGGCTCCATGAGTCAGGTGCAGGCTGATCCGAAAGTGATCGAGGTATATCTGGGGGAATCAGCATGCTGAAGTTATCCGGTATTAATCAATTTTACGGCCAATCGCACACGCTGTGGGATCTGGACATCGAGATCGCACAGGGTGAATGTCTCTGTTTGATGGGTCGTAACGGCGTGGGTAAAACCACGCTGTTGAATGTGTTGATGGGGCAATTGCCAGTTAAAAGCGGTCAGATTGAATTTGATGGTCAAGACATCAGCAAGTTTTCGGTCGAGCGGCGTGCGGAAATTGGCATCGGTTACGTACCGCAAGGTCGTCAGATTTTCCCACTGCTGACGGTCGAAGAAAATCTCAAGATCGGACTGCCTGCGCGTCGCGATAACAAGCGCCAGATCCCCGATCAGGTGTATGAACTGTTCCCTGTGTTGAAAGAGATGAAACAGCGTCGTGGTGGCGATTTATCCGGCGGTCAGCAGCAACAGCTCGCGATTGGTCGTGCGCTGGTGCTTGATCCGAAACTGCTGATTTTAGATGAACCCACCGAAGGTATTCAGCCGAACATCGTCAGTGAAATTGGCGACATCATCCGCAAACTCAACCGTGATATCGGCCTGACTGTGTTACTGGTCGAACAGAAACTGCCGTTTGCCCGCAAAGTCGGCGATCGCTTCTGCCTGCTCGATCGCGGTCGTCGTGTTGCTGACGGCCTGATGGCTGATCTCAACGAAGGGCTGATCAAGGAATATCTGACGGTATGACGATGCAACCGGCAGCGATAGCAACCATGCAAACCGGCTGGCAAGCGCATTTGTCGCTGGGGTTTTCTCGTCGCGGCAATCAGACCGTGCTGGCCGAACGACGCCAGTACGGCCCGCTGACCGTGCAACGACCATTCTACCCCGAAGGCATGCCTTGTCATCTCTACCTGCTGCATCCACCGGGTGGCGTGGTAGGTGGCGATGAGCTCGATGTGCAAATTAAGGTGGAACAGGAGGCGCATGCGCTGCTGACTACCCCTGGTGCCACCAAGTTTTATCGTAGCGCGGGGCCACAATCGAAGGTCACACAAACCTTCCAACTGGCGGAAGGTGCCGCTTTGGAGTGGCTACCGCAAGATAACATTCTGTTTCCCGGTGCCAATTTGCAACTGCAGAGCACCTTCCATCTGGAAAGTGATTCGCGATTGATCGCTTGGGAGTGCATCTCGCTTGGTCGGCCCGTCAATGAAGAGCGATTTTTGGAAGGGCAGTTACGCAGCCGTTGGCGCGTCTATCGTAACCAGCGGTTATGCCTGAATGAATCGTTGCGGGTGCTTGATGCCGCTGATCTCGAGCGCCGGGCAGGTTTAGCAGGCTATCCGCTGGTCGCGACCCTCATCGCATCGCCTTGTTCTGAAACAGAACGGGAACTGGTACGTGAATTACTGCAAGGCTACGCAGCACCGGCTGGCGTGACCTTACTCAATGACTTACTGATTGTGCGCTTGCTCGGCGCACACAACGAGCCGTTACAACAATTAATGCAGACGATTTGGCAAGCATTGCGCCCGACGGTGATTGGGTGCCCCGCATGTCGTCCGCGGATCTGGAATACCTGATTACGGTTTACAAGGAGAACAAGATGGATCTGACCCCTCGCGAAAAGGACAAGTTACTGCTGTTTACCGCCGCACTGGTGGCCGAGCGACGTAAAGCGCGTGGTTTAAAACTCAATCATCCGGAAGCGATTGCGCTGATCAGTGCTGCGATTTTGGAAGGGGCCCGTGATGGCCAGACGGTCGCCGAGTTGATGAATTACGGTCGCACCATTTTGACTCGCGATGAGGTGATGGATGGCATACCCGAAATGATCCCCGATGTGCAGGTCGAGGCGACATTCCCTGACGGCACCAAGCTGGTCACCGTTCATCAACCCATCATTTAAGGAGCGCCTATGATCCCCGGAGAAATTCAGGTTGCCGATGGTGAACTGCTACTCAACGAAGGCCGTGCGACGTTACAAGTGGCTGTTGCCAACACAGGCGATCGCCCGATCCAGATCGGCTCACATTACCACTTCTTTGAAACCAACCCTGCCTTGCAGTTTGACCGTGCTGCCACGCGCGGTTTTCGCCTTGATATTCCTGCTGGCACTGCGGTGCGTTTCGAACCGGGCCAGACCCGCACGGTCATGTTGGTGGCATACGCGGGGCGCCGCCATGTGTATGGTTTCCGTGGCGATGTGATGGGCCCGTTAGATGAAATTGCGCAAAGTGATCAGGGTGCACAGAACGAACAGGGAGTTCAGGCATGAGTATTATTTCCAGACAAGCCTATGCCGATATGTTCGGCCCAACCACGGGCGATCGGGTGCGGTTGGCTGACACCGAGTTATGGCTGGAGGTGGAAAAAGATTTCACCATTTATGGCGACGAAGTGAAATTCGGTGGTGGAAAAGTCATTCGCGATGGTCAGGGTCAGGGGCAGGCGCTGAGTCGTTATTGCCTTGACTTGGTGATCACCAACGCGCTGATCATCGACCATTGGGGCATCGTTAAAGCGGATATCGGGGTTAAAAATGGCCGTATTGCCGGCATCGGCAAAGCGGGTAACCCTGATGTGCAACCGGGCGTGACATTAGTGATTGGCCCGGGCACCGAAGTGATCGCGGGGGAAGGCTCTATTGTCACAGCGGGTGGCATCGACAGCCATATTCATTTCATCTGCCCGCAACAGATCGACGAAGCGCTCTGCTCTGGCGTGACCACCATGTTGGGTGGGGGCACAGGCCCGGCAACGGGCACCAATGCCACAACGTGTACGCCGGGTCCTTGGTATATGGCGCGCATGTTGGAAGCGGCAGAAAGCCTGCCGATGAACTTGGGTTTCCTTGGTAAAGGCAATGCCAGCTTACCCGATGCGCTGCATGAGCAGGTCGCCGCAGGCGCCATTGGCCTCAAACTGCATGAAGATTGGGGTTCCACACCGGCATCGATTGATAACTGCTTGAATGTGGCAGAAGAGACCGACACGCAAGTGGCTATTCACACCGATACACTGAACGAAAGCGGCTTTGTCGAAGACACACTGGCTGCGATTGGTGATCGTACCATTCACACCTATCACACCGAAGGTGCGGGCGGTGGTCATGCACCAGACATTATCAGGGCGTGCGGGCTGGCGAACGTGCTGCCGTCTTCCACAAACCCAACGCGCCCTTACACTGTGAATACGGTCGATGAGCATCTCGATATGCTGATGGTTTGTCACCATCTTGACCCTGCCATTCCTGAAGATGTCGCGTTTGCGGAATCACGCATTCGCCGTGAAACCATTGCAGCGGAAGATATTCTGCATGACCTCGGTGCATTCTCGATGATTTCATCCGATTCACAAGCAATGGGACGTGTCGGTGAGGTGATCACGCGCACATGGCAGACTGCGCACAAAATGAAAGTGCAACGCGGCAGCCTCGGTAGCGACCCAGCACGACATGACAATACGCGTATCAAGCGCTATATCGCCAAATACACCATTAACCCAGCCTTAGCGCACGGCATCAGCCATGAAGTCGGTTCGATTGAACCGGGCAAATTAGCCGATTTGGTGTTGTGGCGTCCGGCTTTCTTTGGTGTGAAACCTTCCATGATTTTGAAGGGAGGCATGATTGCCGCAGCACCGATGGGTGATGCCAATGCGTCTATTCCAACGCCACAACCGGTACATTTCCGCCCGATGTTTGGTGCGCTCGGTCGTGCGATGCATTCGACCCGCATGACGTTCCTGTCTGGCTTGGCTATTCGCTCTGGTTTGCCTGCGCAACTGGGATTAAACAGTCTGATTGGGGAAGTGAAGAACTGCCGCTCAGTGAAGAAAGCACACATGATCCACAACGACTGGCAGCCGCTGATTGAAGTCGACAGCCAGACCTATCAGGTGCGCGCCAATGGCGAATTACTGACGTGCGAACCGGCTGCGGTGTTGCCAATGGCACAGCGCTACTTTTTATTCTAGGCGAACTTGGGAACACAAAATGATTCGACTCACACAACGATTAACGACAGAAGAAGCAGCAGGAAAAGCGCTACTCACAACGCTGACACTGCCGATCGATCTGCGTATCAAAAGCCGCCTGAAAGTCACTTTAGATAATGGCGATGCAGCCGGTCTATTCCTGACTCGTGGTCAGCTATTACGTGGCGGCGAGTGTTTGACTGACGATGCTGGCGCGGTTGTCGTGATGGTAAAAGCCGCCGAAGAGCAGGTTTCCACGGTGCGCTGCAATGACCCGTTACTACTGAGTCGGATCTGCTATCACCTCGGTAATCGCCATGTACCGCTGCAAATCGAGGCCGGTTTTGCCCGTTATCAGCACGATTATGTGCTCGATGAGATGGTGGTTGGTTTAGGTGGCTCGGTTGCGGTTGAGCTTGCGCCATTTGAACCAGAGGCTGGCGCTTACCAATCGCAAGCGGGCGCAGGGCATCACCATCATCATAATGATCACGAACATGGTCACAACCATGATCATCTGCATGCTCACTCTCATGCAGCCAGTGCAGCGATCGTCGTGCCGATGCATGGTTTTTTGAAAACATCATAAGCAACTAATTAATAAGTAAAAAAAGGAATTTAATATGAACAAATCACGTATGACCACCGCAATCGCTCTGATGTTACTGGCTACACCTGCCTTTGCTCACCCTGGGCACATGGAGCACGGTTTTTCATCGGGGGTGTTGCATCCACTGACTGGCCTTGACCATTTGATGATGTTACTGAGCAGCGGCTTTCTGGCGGCATTAACGGGGCGTCGTTTATCGCTGCCATTATTGACCCTGCTGGCCATGGTGGTTGGTACTGGTGCGGGTGTGCTGCTGGGCGGCAATAATCTGGTGGAACCGCTGGTGCTGGCCTCGCTCTGGTTTGCGGGTGCCTTGGTGTTTGCGCCCAATCGTTTGTCAATAATGAGCTGGATGATACCTTGTTTTGCGCTGTTTCATGGTTGGGCGCATGGTGTTGAAGCGCCTGTCGGGCAAGTCGCGTTGTTCACTGCGGGGGCTGTGGTTTCATCGCTGGTGTTGCTGGCGGTGGGTTATGCGGTTGGCAGCAAAGCGAACCACATAGCATGGTTGAAAAAAGGCTGGGCAGCAGTGGTGTTTGCCTCGGCGTCAGCACTGTTGGCGGGTTAATTCATGATTTTTTCAGCGATCAATCAAACCTCGCCAGTCAGTTGGTTACAACTATTCCAATTGATGAGCCCTAATCTGCCAGTGGGTGGGTTTACCTATTCGCAAGGGCTGGAATGGGCGGTTGAAACGGGTTGGGTTAAAAACGCCGCTGAATTTGAACAATGGCTGACTGATCAAATGGACGAAGGGCTGGTCTATCTCGACTGGCCGCTTCTCAACCGCCTTTACGTTGCTGCCCGGCAAGACAATCTGACTGCTTTTGTAGACGCTATCGATTTGCTGGTAGCGAGCCGCGAAAGCGAAGAGTTTCGGTTGGAAGAGGGGCAGCGCGGTGATGCGTTTTACCGTGTGATCAAAGATTGGGGCATTTCAGGCAGTGCTGATATGGCCGTTCATCTGAAACGCTCACAGCTGGCCGGCATGGTGTGGTTTGGTGCAAAAAACAACCTGAGTGTCGAGCAACTAGCGTTGGGCTGGGGATTCGCGTTGCTGGAAGGTGCCGTCATGGCCGCCATTAAATTAGTGCCCATTGGTCAGCAAGCGGGTCAGACATTGCTTCGAAAATTATCCGCGCAACTGCCTGAAAAATACCAACGGGCTTGCACTGTGCAAGACGATGAGATCGGAGGCAGTTTAACCTGCCTCGCCATCGCCAGTGCATGCCACGAAATACAATACACGCGGTTATTCCGCTCATAATCAGATTGGAAAGGACACTCTTATGACTCAAACATCATCCCCATTACGAGTTGGCGTTGGCGGCCCTGTTGGTTCCGGCAAGACTGCGCTGTTAGAAGTATTATGTAAAAAGATGCGTGATCACTTTGAGATCGCCGTCGTCACTAACGATATCTACACCAAAGAAGATCAGCGAATTTTAACCGAAGCAGGCGCGTTACCTGCCGAGCGTATTGTCGGGGTGGAAACCGGTGGTTGCCCGCACACGGCGATCCGTGAAGATGCATCGATGAATCTGGCCGCTGTTGAAGCGCTCAGTGAGAAATTCGGCAATCTGGATGTCGTTTTCGTTGAGAGCGGTGGCGACAACCTGAGTGCCACCTTCAGCCCAGAACTTGCCGATATGACCATCTATGTGATTGATGTGGCGGAAGGCGAGAAAATTCCACGCAAAGGCGGGCCGGGCATTACCAAATCTGATTTATTAGTGATCAATAAAATCGATTTGGCCCCGTATGTTGGTGCGCGTTTAGATGTAATGGAATCAGACACCAACCGTATGCGCCCACAAAAACCGTGGACATTCGCCAATCTGAAAACCGGTCAGGGAGTGGATACCATCATCGATTTCATCGTGACACATGGCATGTTAACGCCAAAAGCATAAGTGCGACGAAGGCCCTGAAATTGTCTAAACGATTCAGGGCATTACGCGATGAGGTATCCTGATTTTCACAGACAGTCCCGATTGTTACGATGAGACAATCGGGGGTATTGAATGAAATCGAGAGAACACTATTCACCAGAGTTTCGGGCAGAGGCGGTTCGACTGGTGTTGGAGCAAGGCCTTGGCCAAGCTGAAGCCGCCAGAAGGTTGGGTATTGCCAAAGGCACACTGAGCAACTGGGTGGTCGCAGCCAAAGGAGGAAAGGATACATCGGCCATTCCCGGAGCGCGTTCTGTCGCCGAGCTGGAGGCTGAAGTGGCCCGGCTACGCAAAGCTCTCGCACAAGCCAACATGGAGCGCGACATCATAAAAAAGGCCGCCGCGTACTTTGCTCAGGAGTCACTGCCAAGTACGCGTGGATAGCCAACCAACAGGACATCTATCCCATTTCCGTTATCTGTCGTGTGCTGGAGGTCTCTCGTGCGGGCTTCTACCACTGGCGCCAGCGTCAACCGTCACAGCGCCAACAAGAAGATGAACGACTCAAGGTCGCCATTCGGGCTGCTCACAGCAAGACGCGCCAGACCTATGGCGCATCGCGTTTACAAGCTGAGTTGGCCGCCGAAGGATTTTACGCTGGGCGGGACCGGATTGGGCGATTGCGCCGTGAAATGGGGTTGTCTTGCAAACAAAAGCGCAAATTCAAGGCGACAACCCATTCTGCTCATTCCCTGCCCGTGGCGGAGAATCTCCTTGGTCAGGTCTTTGCGCCGACGAAGCCCAACGAAGTCTGGACCGGTGATCACCTATATTGCCACCGACGAAGGCTGACTTTATCTGGCTGGTCTCAAGGATGTGTTTACCTGTGAGATAGTGGGTTATGCGATGGGAGAGCGAATGACCACCGGGTTGGTCAGTCAGGCGCTGTTTCGGGCTGTGCAGCAGAAGAGGCCACCCGTTGGGCTTATTCATCACACAGACCGGGGCAGTCAGTACTGTGCCAAGGCTTACCGGGCTCTCCAGGTACAATTTGGCATGCAGACCTCCATGTCACGCAAGGGGAACTGCTTCGACAATGCCCCGATAGAAAGCTTCTGGGGGTCTCTTAAAAATGAACTGGTTCACCACCATAGATTCGAGACGAGAGCGGAGGCCAAGGCAGCGATTCAGGAATACATAGAGATTTTTTACAACCGCCAGCGTCGGCATTCACGACTTGGCAATGTCAGCCCGGCGGAGTTTAACAAGAGGTATTGGAGAACTGCTCAGGCTGCTTGATCCGGGACTGTCCGATCTTGTCAGGACACCTCAACCTGAACACTTTGCCCCTCCTTTCCGGAAACAGTGTTCAACATCCCGGAATCACTGTTCACACTCACCGGAATCATCCTTAACGCATTGATGTCACCGCCGATGTAAAAATGACCCACTAACGCCGGAGTAAAGTTGACCCACCTGGGCCAAGATCGTGGCTTTTGAGCCACGCCCATGTTGACCCAGGAGTTATCAGTGGAAATCAGAGTGTTGGCCCTGCGTATTCCGGTGAAGTTGAACAGTGATTCCGGCCAACGTGAACACCCTGATCCTTAACGCGCTCATGTCATCTCGTTTCTAACTCGACTGTTCAGATTGGGTCAACTCACTTCTCCTCTTTCTCATCGATTCTCCCTTCAGTGACAGCCGGTGAGCGTTGTGCATCAGCCGGTCCAGGATCGCATCTGCCAGGGGTGTTGTCCCCCAAGCTCGCGTACCACTCTTCCGTTGGTAGTTGACTGACCACTACCGTCGAGTATTTTCCATACCGATCATCCATGATCTGCCTGCTGGAGGCGTGATCCAAGCCAACATCCTGGCGGTAGTCCGGCCCACACTCAGCGTTTGAGCATTTGCAGCAATGGCGGTAAGGGAGACCGGAGTCGTCAGATATCTGCTTGAAAAAACGACATGTAGAAGTATCCAGTATTGTTGCCAGCTGGGTTGCTTTCTATGCTCTTGTGGTCAAATGACGCCAGCCGTCCATCGTATGATTCTTTGGACTGGGGCCAAGGGAGCGAACAAGGATACCGAATGGCAAATCCCAAAAGTCTGATATTCCAACTGCATAAACATTGGGACGTCATCGAAGCATTGGTTCGGGCTTCGCGGGAATGGCCTGCTTTCGATGAGGCGATGGTGCTGAGGCTAATTGGCAAGTCCAGCCGGGGCAGTGACAGCGAGCCTGAGTGTGGAGAAATCTTGCGCAGCCTATGTAGCAGCGATGTCCTGCAGTGGCTTGAGCGAACCGATACCCTGCAGGTCAACCCCTTGGTGCAAGAGTTTGCGCGGGGGCTGTTACGTGAGCATGAGTTAGGGCTTTCTGCCGTGCTCAAGGCGCGTATCGAGGCCATCAAACAAGCGACAGCACAAATACTGGAAGGTTCTGAACCACTCAATCCCGATTATTTGCGTCAGGGCTCAGCCAAGATGTCAGACCTGTTGCGGCAGATCAGTTTGCAATTGGATCAGGATCGCCATGCCATATTGGAGCTGGCCGAACAGGCTAAATCCGCGGATGCAGCCATGCCAATAGCGCAACGTTATCGCTCAGTGCTTGAAGCCTATGACCAGTATGTGGAGCCCATGAACGAGATGATGGACTCCGGGCTTGCGGGCAACTTCTATCCCTTTCTGGAGCAGGCGGAGAGGGCTCTGGATCGGGCTGTAGAGGCCATCACCATACAAGGTGGGCTTTATACCCACCAGTTACAGTTGCGTCAGGTTTCTTATCAAGCCAAGGAGTTGCAGCGGTTGGGAAGATTGGTAGCCCAGCAATGTGCCGCCACCTTGCTGCCGCTGCGTGAAGAGCTGCGCGAGCATAATGGCCTGTCTGCCGCCATCAGCCAGTTGTTGGGGCGTGTGCGCAAACGTGGCCTCACGCGAGCTCTGCCGTTGCGCAATACGAAGGGGGCCTTGCCTGTCTGGCGGCAGGAGCGACCGCGACGCGTTAGTGTAGGCTTCGAGGTCAAGGATTTTATGGCCAGCGCCCTGGCGTACATACCGGAACTCATCCGTTTCCCGACGGAGGTCCCCTTCGACGCCTCACTGGTTGAGCCCATTGATGACGAGACCCTCAAACAACACCTGCAAGAGAGCCTGCCAGTGGAGAACCTGATGCTCTGGTTGCTACAGCATTATGGCGAGCAGCCGGATGCCACCTTGTTGCGACTCTACCACGAACTGGTGCGTGAGCCTCTTTGGCTGGCGAGCCTTCACCCAGATAGCACCACAACGGATTTGCAAGAGGTGCTGGTCAGTTATCACCCCAACAGGATCCAGAGATCATGATTACCTCTATTTCGCATCTGGAGTCGCTCGGTGCCCTGAGTGAGCTGTTTCGCCTGTTCAACAGCGGCAAGCACCTCAACCGGGTGGCGGAGCCTGCCCTGTGGGCCGAGCTGGAGCGGTGTCAGGAAAGCTATCAGGCTATTTTTGCCGCCCTGGGGTTTGAGCTTAAAGTCGAGCCACGTGGCTATGCCTGGTTTCATATCGAGGAGTCCGGCAGCCAAGCCAGCAAGACTAGCAAGCGCCTGGCGTTGTTATGGATGTGCTTGTTTGATACCCAGGCTGATGAGGGCAGACCCTTGTCCCGCTTTACGGAGTGGCGGGTAGACAAGGCCTTGCTGGCCAAGGCTCACGAGCATCATCAGGAGATCCTTGAGGCCGAGGGGTTGGAGCTGGATGGCTTCATCGCGTTGCTGGACAGCGCGGTCAAGCTCGGATTTGCGTTGTCACTTAACGGTTATTGGCAGTTATTGCCGGCGGTCTATCGCTATCTGGAACACTTCGAATCGTTGAGCGCATCTGGCCAAGACGATTCATTCGATGAGCCGCAGGGTGGCGAGGAAGATGAGTCGGCAGAGGTGGGTTTGGATGAGGAGGAGGAAGCATGATCCAGTACGGGTTTGAGCGTCTGGTATTGTTGGGCAGTGCCGGGTATCAGAGAGCCGAGTTGCCGCTGGATGCTGCCGTCTCACTCATCGCCCCCAATAACACAGGTAAAACCAGCCTCATCAACGCGCTGCAGTTTTTATTGATCATCGACCAGCGACGCATGGACTTTGGCGCCCACGATCTGGAGAAGTCCAAACGATTCTACTTCCCCAACAACAGCGCCTACATACTGCTGGAAGCCTGTCTGCCAGAAACGGGGACCGTGGTGCTGGGATGTGTCGGCAAGGGGGTTAGCCATGACTATCAGTACTTTGCCTACAAGGGAGCGTTGGATCTGGATGATTATCGGTTGGACGGCGGCGCTCTGGTGGCGGAGCCCCAACTGGTAAACCACCTGGCCACGCGCCAGCGGCTGGTGTTTGTCTACAAGAGTCCCAATGATTTTCGCGATGCCCTGTATGGTGGTCGTCGCAAGCGGGCCGCCAGCGAGCCCGATTTCACCCTCTTTCATCTGGAGCATCAATCGGATGCTGCTGCCTATCGACAGGTCCTCACTCGTACCTTACGGCTGGATAGGCTCACCTCGGCCGATGTCAAAAATTATCTGTTGGAAATCTTCAAACGGGACTTGTCGGATGCGGCCATCGACTTTCGGCAAGAGTGGGAAAAGGCATTTAGCGAGGTCAATAGTGAACGGGCTCAGTATCAGGCGGCGGTCAATCAGTCTGCACGGATCCTGAGCTTGGCCAAACAAGTGCAAGAGCGTTTGACGCTCAGAGGCAAGCTCATCGTCTGGTGCCCACAGATAGAAGAAGACCTCAAGCAGTGGCACTCCTACTATGAGTCCACAGCAGAGGAATTGGCAGCCAAGGTGTTGCAATGCGAGACGGCACAAAAGCAATCGGGGAGCCGTATTCAGGAGCTGAGTGTCGAACGGCTCGTAAAACAGCAGTCCCATACTCAGCTGCTGGCGCTCAATCAGCAGCAAGCGGAGCTGGAGCGTCGGTTTACCCTGCTTTCGGGACGTGAGCAACTTGAAACACAGCTGGCGGCGGTCAAGGAGAATTTGGAGGCTCAGATCACCCTGCTGGGGCAGGTCAAGAGCCGCAGCGTAGAGGACATAAGGCGAGATTTACGTAGGCAACAGCAGTTGTCGATGAGCCTGCATCGGCAGCAGGAGACCTTGACCGACAATCTCTATCGACACATGGCTGATCATCTGAGTGAAGAGGAGTTACTGCGACTAAACCGGGTGCTCCAGGCCGGAGTGATGCAGCTAGGACCGGCAGATTTCGAACTGGATATGCCCCGGTTGAAACAACAGTTGTCACAGACGCCGGGCGAGACGCTGATGCTGGCTGGCCTGCGCATCAACCTTCATCGGTTGCATCCCCAGTTTCAGCAACTCAGTGAAGCCGAGCTGAAGGAGCAGATCAGGGATACCGACAGGCATATCGCCAGTTTGGAGGTGCAGCAGCAAACAGCCGAGCAGCGCCACCAGGCCGAGGCACACAAGCAACGATTAGAGCAGGAGCAGCAACAACTGCGGCAGGAGCTGGCCGACTTCGACACCTGGCAGCATCTATTGGCCCAGAGTGACCAGCGAGCAGAGCAATTGATAGCCCATGAACAAGAGCTGGATAGGCTACAGGCCGAGCTGGCAGCGATTAACCAGCAGCAATTGAGCTTGGTTGATCAACTCAATGCTTTGCGACAAGCGCAGATGCGACTGGATGATGAGCATAACGGCATCGTCACCATGCGTAACCAGCGCGAGGATCAGGGGTCAGAATTCGGTTATCTGGAATCTCTTTCCTACCATCCCTGGCTCGGGGGAGCCACCAGAACGCTGGATACCCTATATACCCGTTTGCAAGAATTCCAGACCGATAGTCGTCAATTGTTGGCGTTGAACAGCGCGTTGCAGCGCGGTTTGCAGGATTTGCACGCTGGCGGACTCACCAAGTATGAACACTGCCCGACTCAGGACGAGGAGTGGAGTCGGATCCTCGATTTCCATCAGATGTTGCCAAAAGAAGCCGAGGCATTGGAGAAGAAGGCCCGCAGTGCCGTGATCAATGTCACCGCCAGCCTGAAACAGCTCAGACAGGGGCTGAATGCTTTTAAGGCGCAGATGCGGGGCTTTAACCGGCTGGTGAGTCAGCGTCAACTGTCCGACCTCAGGGTTTTCAAAATCGAGCCCAGGGATGAAGCACACCTGGTGGAAGCCATCGAAATTTTGCTCGATAAGTCCGCTCAGGTGGAGACGGGGGAGAGCTTCGATCTGTTTAATCAGCAAAGCGTGCTGGATGATGTGCGATTGGATCGCGCCAAACAGACCTTGTTTGATGAGGGCAATGCCCGGCAAGGGCTCCGTGTCGCCGATCTGTTTCGCCTGGAGTTTGTGATAGGTAAGCAGGATCAGCAGGAGGAGTCCTTCACCGAGATAGACAGTGCTGCCTCCAACGGCACCGTATTGATGGCCAAGCTGGTGACCGGGCTGGCCATGCTCCACCTGATGCATCACAAGAACAAGCGCATCCGCACCATCTGTTATCTGGATGAGGCGCTGGCGCTGGATACCCGCAACCAGAAAAATCTGATCGATGTGGCGGCAGAATTCGGTTTTGCCCTGATCTGCGCCTCGCCAGCTCCGTTGACCACGGCACGCTATTGCGTACCTATCCATCACCATGCCGGCAAGAACCATATCAATCGGCAGAGCTGGCTGGTGCTTGCTCCCAAGGAGCGACCATGAGCCGTAGTTTGATCGCCGCCTTGCGCAAATTGCGCCAAGCCCCTGGAGGAGGGCTTGCCAGCTCTCAATTGAGCGAGGGGCAGCGACGTGAGCTGAGCAGCTTTGCCCGCGCTACCGGCAGCATACAGATGCGGCCCGAGGGCAGGGGAGTCGTATTTGAGATAAGGCTGCCCGCCGTGGTGGAACACCAGTGGCGACAACTGGTGCCGATAGAGCAAGCCGAATTGGTCGATGGTCTGCCACGCCGAGCGCGTAACATCGCCGCAACTCGCCGTAGCAAGGGGGCAGATCATGGGCATGAGTTCAGCTATCTGCTGTTAAAGGCCGGTCCCGGTCAGGTGGCGTGGCGAGACGATAAAGACAACCGGCTGGACTTGCGACTGAGCACCGATCAACTGGGCGTCGCCGCTCTGACTGTGCACGCCGACAGCACCTGGTATACCGAACATCCGCTATGGCTTGTGGAAAATCAAGCGCTGTTTGACCAGCTGGACTGGCTCCCCTGCGCCCAGCCCGCCAGTGTTGCTTATTACAGTGGCCAATTGCCCAACACATTGTTGGATTGGCTCGCCTTGCGCCAGCGGGCGCCTGCGATCCACTTCTTTCCCGACTACGACGGAGTGGGTCTGCTCAACTTTGCCCGGCTTCGCAGCCGTCTTGGCCACAGCGTGGCCCTGTGGTTGATGCCCGAGTGGCCATCTCGTCTCGAGCGTTTCGGTTGTACCACGCTTTGGCAGGATACCCAGCGCGAATTCAACGCCATGCTGGCACACCCTGCGACAGCCGATTTCGACGTGGAAGTGAAGCAATTGATCCGGTCAATGCAAGCCAGCGGGATGGCGCTGGAGCAGGAAGCCGTGTGGTTGTGAGGAACTGCCCTGTCCGTCTCGCCTGCCTCTTATCTGTCTATTAGTTTGAAAATATCTGCTTGAAAATACGACATGTGCAAAACCCCAGTATCGAAGCGGCTTTGCTCGAACGATATAGTCATCTGGGTTTTAACTGATGACTTGACAGATAAAGGATGAAGGCGGCGACACGGCATGATTGGCAAGGGTTACAACCATTGCATCGAGATGCGCTCACCCTTCCGCTGAGCCTGCGCTTTCGCGATGAGCAGATGGCCAACATCCGACAGGGATTTATGTACTATGCCTCATAATCTGTTCACCTTGGCGATTACGCACTACCTGATAGGGCTCGCTCCGCTCTTTGCTGAAACATGCATACACACATAAAATATTAGACACGACTCATATACAGGACCTTAAGAAAACACTTCATTTGAAATTCCTTCTAAGGTCCTGTTCTGTATCGATTTTCGCTGCT
>NZ_JAPCIY010000078.1:0-19656 GCF_027707645.1 Aeromonas sp. QDB30
ATGGATACCGTGTCTCCTTTCCCGGGGAATGGCTATGGCACAGCGAAGGTGTAGCACTATTGGGATCAGTTATTTAGGAATGATGCGATAGGCGCAGGCATTGTGGAAGGCGCGCAAGGGCGGGGAGGACATCAGGCCATCTCCCCGCGCCAGGCGTGCAGCCGGGTGGCCACTTCGTAGAGATCGGCCACCCGCCCACCCTGCATGACCTCCATGGCGCTGCGCCCGGCAAAGAAGGGGTGGCTGTTGGGTTTGCGCACCCAGCCATAGATGCTCTCATCCAGGCTGAACAGCAGCTGCAGGCTCTTGTGGATGTTGAGTAGATAGCTCATCCGCTCCTGGAGATCGGCGCTGAGCCGAATGCCGCCGCTGGCCTCCTTGTACTTGTTCAGGGTGGAGCGGGAGGTAATGCCAAGCAGCCTGAGTTGTTCATCCGTGCTGCACTGCCATTTGCCCAGGATGCGAAACACCACGGGCAGGGCCTTGCTGGGATCGACGGCGGGCTGTTGCCGGGGGAGAGATGCGGTGGCGGCCATGTTGCCTCCCGGGTTGGCGTGCCAGACGGGCACGGGATCATGAGTTGTCTGCTAAGCAGTGTAGGGCAGGGGCGCAGTCATGTACATATCTATACATGGTTGCACTCAAATGTTCATTGTTGTATGGGCTTCGCGAGGAGGGGCGCGGGTCGGCCAAGTGAGCCCGTGCCAATGAAACGCCCCGCCAACTGGGTTGGCGGGGCGTGTCTCTTTGCGGCGTTTCTGTTAGTCGGGCCGGGGAAATCAGAGGGCGGGCAGCAATCCCATGCTGACGCTTATCTGCACCCCGACGATCAGCACACCCATGGCGCCGGCAAGGCCCAGGGCCAGTACGCCGCCCGGGACGCGGTAGTGGTTTGCCTCGGCCTGCTTGCGGCTCTGCCACACCAAGGCCACCGGCAGCAGCACCGCCAGCACCGCCAGCGCAATGGCGGCGTAACCGAGCGCCATGATGAAGCCTTGCGGGAAGTAGAGGGCGAACAGCAGGGGCGGCACGAAGGTGATGAGGCCTGTCTGGGTGCGGCCCTGCCAGTTGTCCTTGCGACGGGTCACCTTGGCCATGAAGTCGAACAGTCCCAGGGTCACTCCGAGGAAGGAGGTGGCGAGCGCAAGATCCGCAAACAGATGCATCGCCTGGTTGAAGGCGGGCCAGCTCACCAGGCCGCCGACGTTGGCCAGCAGGCTGTCCAGGGCGCCGCCGGTCTGGATCAGGGATTGCTGGCCCAGCAGCCCCAGGATGGCGACCTGCCACAGCACGTAGAGCACGAGTGGCAAGGCGGAGCCCCACACGAAGACCCGGCGCAACTGCCTGGGGTTGTCCCCGAGGTAGAGCATGACGCTCGGGATGGAGCCGTGGAAGCCGAAGGAGGTGAAGATGACCGGCAGGCCCGCCAGCAGCAGGCCTTCCCCGAGGGGCATGGAGAGCAGGTGCTGCCCCTGGGCGCGGGGCAGCAGCAGCGCCAGCACCGCCACCATGATCACCAGCTTCACGGTGAACATCAGGCGGTTGAGGTAATCCACCTGCCTGGTGCCGACGCACACCATGCCGCCAAACAGCAGGGTAAAGACCCAGGCCGCCTGCTCCTGGCCGAGGGGAAGGCCGGCATCGGCCAATGCCTGGGCCAGCAGGCTGCTGCCGCCGCTGATGTAGGCGGAGGCCAGGGCGTAGAACAGCATCAGGATGCAGAAGGAGGCGATGCCCTTGCCCCAGGGGCCGAGCAGGTGATCTGCCAGCTGGTGCAGGTACCACTTGCCGGTGCTGAGGCTGGCTTCCACCTGCAGCATGGCGGTGAAGGCCATCAGGGCCCAGAGGCCGATCATCAGCATCAGGGTGGCGGGGCCGCCCAGGGACGAGGAGGCCAGCGGCAGGGCCAGCATGCCGGCGCCTATGGTGGTGCCGGCAATCAACAGGGTACAACCCAGGGTCTTGGTATTCATGTCATCCATCCGAAAGTGAGGGGCGCTGTTGCAAACAAGAGAGAGCCAGTTGGCTGTGTCGGGAGACGCCTCCGGGGAAAAGCCGGAGGCTAGCAATATCGGTGTGGATACATCTGTACCTGAAACCTGTCAGTTGTAAAAATTGGTTGCCAAGTTAGCGGATTGAAATGGCGGAAACAACCCCTTAAAAGCGGATTTTGTGCTGTGGCAAGCCGAGGGGTGGCAATAAAAAGTGACACATTGCGCCATGCGCCGAAAAAATGCGCCCCTCAAGGGGAGGCCGCCCGTCAGGCTGCGTTGCGGGTCGACATCGAGAGCGCCCGCGTTGGCGGCAACAGGGCTTGCAGAGGGTAACACGGGGCCCTGGTGGTGCGACTGGCCCGATATAAGCAAACATCGGGTCATACTCCAAAAAGCCATCATTTTCACTTATATCGAGCCGAGGCGCCGATAAACTGGTCCTGGCGCGGGGTGGCCAACCCTGCCGGCGGGGTTGCCGCCCGGCAGATCACCTCAAAGCCAGAAGGCGCAGGGCAAAAGCTGAGACAACAGGGGAGAACACAAGCAGGTGTGGGGGAGGAGGCTCAGGGGCTGGCACGGCGGGCCGCCCCCGGGGTGGTGCGTCGTGGTCGGGTCAGCGGCGGCGTTTGAGGGTACGGCTCACATAGTGCAGGCCGCTCTGGTAGTCGCCATTGACCGCCTTGAGGGCCAGCGTCAGGGCCTGGCTTGCCAGGGCGTCGTGCTGCTGGGGCAGGGAGTTGATGCCAAAGGGGAGGAAATCGAGCAGGCGGTCATCCCCGAAGGTAGCCATGGCGAGCTGGCTCATGTCAGCCTCCTGCTCCAGCAGGTAGTCGAGCACCCCCTCCATCAGGATGTAGGAGGTGGTGATCAGCGCCTCGGGCAGTTGCCCGAGCTGCTGATGGAGCGTCTTGATCAGGCGATACCCTTCGGTGCGCGAGAAGTGGGCCCCTTCACACAGGTGGCGGGTCGCACTGTGACTGGCAATGGCCTGTTCGAAGCCCGCTTTTCGCTCCTGACTGATCGTCAGTTCCGGCAGTGCAGTGATCAAGGCGATATGACCGATGGCCGGGGTGAGCAGGGAGGTGGTGAGGTCCAGGCTCGCCTTCTGGTTTTCACTCGCCACGGTGACGAAGTGCTCGGTGGTCATGGCACGGTCGATGGCGAGGATCTGCACGCCCCTGGACTGCTGCTCCAGGTAGAAGGGATCCGCCGGGGGGAGGCAGCTTGCCACCAGGAGCGCGTCCACATGGCGGCTCACCAGCATCCGGGCCAGCTCCTTTTCGGTGTCCGGATCGTCCTCCGAGCAGACGATGAGCAACTGATATCCCTGGGTGCGGGCCCCTTGCTCCAGGCGCTTGGCGAGCTTGGCGTAACTGGCGTTTTCGAGGTCGGGCAGGATGAAGCCGAGGGTGCGGGTCTGGCCGCCGCGCAGGGAAGCGGCGCGGCTGTCCGGCTGATAGTTGTGGGCATGGACCACGGCCATCACCTTGTCGCGGGTTGCCTGGCTGATGCGGTATTGATCGGCCTTGCCATTGATCACATAGCTGGCGGTGGTGCGAGAGACACCGGCCAGCGCGGCGATTTCATCCAGTTTCATCATGTTGGCTCTGTTTGAGTTGCAAGGCCCGCGCCGGTTCCTGGTTGGGGCGCCGAAAAGTGTGCGCGGGATCATATCATTGAAACGTACTTTCTGCGGGATCTTGAACAATGCGCTGAAACGATTCAGTCTGAGTGTAAATGAAACGATTCAGCTTGTCAGTAACGGATGATTATCTGCACTTGGAAATGGGTTCCGGCTCACCAAAGCGAGAGATCACCGTCTATTGTCAGCAGGCAAGTTACCCGAAAATCGAGTTGAGTTGAGCCGGTACGCCGCGAGGCGAAGCCGGACCTGATGGAGAATCTCTATGTTGAAGTTGGCGCGACAGCAAATCCTGCTGGGACAATCGGTGACGACCAAGGCGGACGCCATCGCACTGCTGGCAAGCAAACTGACCGACGCCGGTCTGGTTGAAGCAGGTTACGTGGACGGCATGCTGGCGCGGGAAGCGCAGCACGCCACCTATCTTGGCAGCGGTATTGCCATTCCCCACGGCACCACGGACACCCGTCATCTGGTGAAGAGCACCGGCGTCATGGTAGCCCAGTTCCCCCACGGCATCGAGTGGGACGAGGGGCAGATTGCCTACGTCGCCATCGGCATCGCCGCCAAGTCCGACGAGCATCTGGGCATTTTGCGCCAGCTCACCCACGTGCTGGGTGACGAGCAGGCCGCAGCCCAGCTCAAGGGGGCGACCGACGAAGAGACCATCATCAATATCCTGACTGGCGCGACTGCCGCCAAAGAGGTGCAATACCTGACCCTGGCGGACTTCCCGGCCGACGACCAGGAGCAGTTGCTGCTGGGGGCTGCGGCCCGCGCCAAATCCGCAGGCTGGGGAGACGCCGCCATGGTGAGCGCCCTCCTGGCCAGCCAGCCTGTTCACCTGGGGGAGGGCATCTGGCTGGCCCGTGCGCAAGCGGCCCAGACCGGTTGGGTGCTGGCCACCCCGAGCACCCCGCTGAACGTCGGTGAATTGCCGGTCAGCGCCCTGCTGCTGCTGTGTGCCGCAGATAGCGGCCATTTGCCGCAACTCGAGAATCTGGCCAAGCTGGCCGCAGCCGGCCAGCTGGCCACCCTTTCTGGCAGCGACGGTCTTGCCATGTTGCAGGCGGGTCCGGCGAGCGGGCTGTCCGAGACCTTCACCATCATCAACCCCCACGGTCTGCACGCCCGTCCGGGCGCCATGCTGGTCAAGGTGGCCAAGGAGTATGAATCCGACATCCGCGTCGCCAACCTCGATGGCAGCGGTGAAGCCGTCTCTGCCAAGAGCCTGATGAAGGTGATCGGGCTTGGGGTCAAGTGCGGTCATCGTCTGGCGTTTCGCGCCGAAGGAGCGGATGCCGAAGCAGCCCTCAAGGGCATTGGCGAAGCCATTGCCGCCGGCTTGGGTGAGGGGGCGCACTGATGGACATCGTCACCATCACCCTCAATCCCGCGCTCGATCTCACCACCCGTCTGGAGGCCATGCACCCTGGCGAGGTCAATCTGGTGAGCGAGGCCAACTTGCGCGCCGCGGGCAAGGGGATCAACGTCGCCATGGTCTTGAAAGATCTCGGCCGTGACGTAGGCCTGACCGGCTGGCTCGGTGAGGGCAACCAGCAGAGCTTCGTCTCCCTGTTCGAGGAACGTGCCCTTGCCGATCACTTCGTGCGCGTGGCGGGCGACACCCGGATCAACGTCAAGATCTCCGAACAATCCGGCCGGGTGACCGATCTCAATCTGCCGGGACTCGCCGTGCAGGAAGGCGATGTCAGCGCCCTGGAAGCGGCGCTGGAGCGACTGGCTCCCCACACCGACTGGTTCGTGCTGGCGGGCAGCCTGCCCAAAGGGGTGTCCCCCGATTACTGTGGCCATCTGATCCGCCTGCTCAAGGCCAAGGGCAAGCAGGTGATCTTCGATTGCAGCGGCGCGGCGTTGAGCGAAGGGATCAAGGCGGCGCCGACCCTGGTCAAACCCAACCTGGAAGAGCTGAGCCAGTGGGCCGGTCGTCCCGTGAAGACCCTGAGCGAGCAGGCCGAGTGCGCCCGCGCGCTGCAGGCAAGCGGGATCCCCAACGTGGTGATCTCCAATGGTGCCGACGGCCTCATCTGGTTTGCACCGGATGCCACCTGGCAGGCGATTCCGCCGCGCATGGAGGTGGTCAGCACCGTGGGTGCCGGCGACTCCCTGGTGGCGGGCCTGGTCCATGGCATGAGCCTAGACTGGACGCCGGAGCAGACCCTGCGTCTGGCCACCGCCGTCTCGGCACTGGCGGTGAGCCAGGTCGCGGTCGGCTTCAACGATATCAATGTGCTCAAACCGTTACTCGAGCAGGTGCGCGTACAGCGTCTGGATGATCTGGCACCGACTCAACCCCAACCCCATTTGATGGCTAACTCAGGAGATGCCCAATGAAAGCAATTCTGGTTACGGCTTGCCCGGCGGGCATTGCCACCAGCTTTCTGGCTGCAAAACGGATAGAACAGCAGGCCAAACTGGCTGGCTGGGAGCTCACCCTCGACGTCGACTCCTGCGTGCAGCCCCGTCAGGTTCCCTCGAAAGAGCAGATTGCCGCCGCCGACCTGGTGCTGGTCGTTGCCAGCGCACCGGTGGATCTGGCCGCCTATGACGGCAAGTCGCTCTATCGGGGCGACATGGATCTGGCGCTCCAGGATCCCGCTGCCCTGCTGGAAGCCGCGCGAAGCGGTGCCAGCGTCTATCGCCATGAGGCGGCACCTGCCGTTGCCAAACCGACCAGCGGTGCCAAGCGCATCGTGGCGGTGACGGCCTGTCCGACCGGGGTGGCCCACACCTTCATGTCGGCCGAGGCCCTGGAGACCATGGCCAAGCAGCTGGGTCACCAGATCCGCGTCGAAACCCAGGGCTCGGTCGGTGCCCAGAATGCCTTGACGGCGGACGAGATTGCCGCCGCCGATCTGGTGTTCCTCGCCACTGACATTGAGGTGGACATGGCGCGCTTTGATGGCAAGCCGGTCTATCGCACCAGCACGGGGGCGGCGCTCAAGAAAACCCGGGCCGAGCTCGACAAGGCCTGGACCGAGGCGAAGGTCTATCGCCACAGCGGCGCGGCTGCGGTCAAGAAAGAGGAAAAGGCGGGCCCCTACAAGCACCTGCTGACCGGTGTCTCCTTCATGCTGCCCATGGTGGTAGCGGGGGGCCTTATCATCGCGCTCTCCTTCATCTTCGGCATTGAAGCGTTCAAGGAAGAGGGGACGCTGGCCGCGGCCCTGATGAAGATCGGTGGCGGCTCCGCCTTCGCCCTGATGATCCCGGTGCTGGCAGGCTACATCGCCTACTCCATCGCCGACCGTCCGGGTCTGGCGCCCGGCATGATCGCCGGTATGCTGGCAAGCTCGCTCGGCGCCGGTTTCCTTGGCGGCATCGTCGGCGGCTTCCTCGCCGGTTACAGCGCCAAGTTCCTGAGTGACAAGGTGCGCCTGCCGGTCACCCTGGAAGCCCTCAAGCCCATCCTCATCATTCCGCTCTTTGCCAGCCTGTTCACCGGTCTGGTGATGATCTACGTGGTGGGTGGCCCGGTGGCGGGCATCATGAATGCCATGACCGAGTTCCTCAACAACATGGGCTCTGCCAACGCGGTGCTGCTGGGTGTCATCATCGGCGCCATGATGTGCTTCGACATGGGGGGCCCGGTCAACAAGGCGGCTTATGCTTTCGGTGTCGGCCTGCTCGCCTCCAAGACCTATGCCCCCATGGCAGCGGTCATGGCCGCCGGCATGGTGCCTGCACTGGGGATGGGGATCGCGACCTTCCTGGCCAGCAGAAAGTTCATCAAGGCGGAGCAGGAAGCGGGCAAGGCCTCCTTCGTGCTGGGTCTGTGCTTCATCTCCGAGGGGGCTATCCCGTTTGCCGCCAAGGATCCCATGCGCGTCATCCCGGCCTGCATGGCGGGCGGCGCCCTGACCGGTGCGCTCTCCATGCTGTTCGGCTGCGAGCTGGTGGCACCCCACGGTGGTCTGTTCGTGCTCTTCATCCCGAACGCCATCAGCCATGTGATGATGTACATCCTGGCGATCGCCGCCGGTTCTCTGGTGACCGGGGTGGCCTACGCCATGCTCAAGCGTGGCGAGGAGCAGGCCAAGCTGGCGACCGCCTGAGGACGTCACGGCGTGACACACCCTTCATGACAAGGCGGCCCTGGGGCCGCCTTTCTTGTTGAGGGGAGGGGCAACGTGGGATTTAAAAATCCCAGCCCGGCGGGGGCGGCGGATCGGCCGCCTCTGCGGCCTGCGCCTTGCGGCGAGCGGCCTCGACCCTGGCCTTGCGGCTGCGGCACAGGCGCATCACCTCCTGCTGCTGGGCAGGGGTCATGGCAAGCCAGTTGAAACGCTCCTCGCGACTTCGCAGGCATCCCTTGCAATACCCCTTGTTGTTCAGTTCGCAGACCCCGACACAGGGGCTCTGGAGCGGGAAGATTTCGAGCTGTTCCATCCATGACCTCTCACACCTTGTCACCTTGTTATAACCCAGAAGATCACGGCAGGAGAAATCCGTCGTCAGGGGCGTGAAGGCGTTTGCTTTCCCCGGGCAATTTTGGCATCTTCCCCGCCGTGCAAGACACTCGGTGTTATATGAGGACATATGAATAGACATGCGTACTGGTTGGCCGTCGCCGTGGTGGGGCTGGCCGGTTGTGCGGGCAACCCTGAACCGGTCAAGGTGCCCCAGAAGAAGGTGGAATCCGGATGTTTTCTGAACTGCGAGATCCCTGAGAATCTGGGCAAGCAGTATCTGGATGGCGCCCTGCCGGGGGATCTGGTGCGGGTAGAGCGGGTCAACAGCCGCGCCCGCGCCGATTACAGCAAGTTCGGTCCCCAGAGCCGGCTGGTGATGGAACGCTCCGGCCGCATGGCGAGCCGCTATGGGGAGCTCTATCGTCAGCTCTCACGCTGGGTCGCCAATGGGGGCAATCCCGCCCATATCACCCAGTACGGCATCAGCCTGGCGCAGCTTGGCGGTGCAGACCGCATGGGCAACGTGCTCTTCACCGGTTACTACTCGCCGGTGCTGGAGGTGCGCCATCGCCCGGACGCCCAGTACAAGTATCCCATCTATGCCATGCCCAACTGCGGCGGTCGCTGCCCGAGCCGGGCCGAGATCCACCGGGGGGCGCTGGCCAACCGGGGGCTGGAGCTGGGCTACAGCAAATCCCTCATCGACAACTTCCTGATGGACGTGCAGGGTTCCGGCTTCGTTCACTACGGCGATGACGACCGGTTGCAGTACCTTGGTTACAGCGGCAAGAACGGCCACGGCTATGTCAGCATTGGCCGGGTGCTCATCGACCGTGGCGAAGTGCCCAAGGAGCAGATGTCCATGAAGGCCATCAAGGAGTGGGCCAATCGTCAGCCGGAAGAGAGCGTGAAGGAGCTGGTGGAGCAGAACCCCTCCTATGTCTTCTTCGAGCGCCGTCCCACCAATGACGTGGTGGGGGCTGCCGGCATTCCGCTCTTGCCGATGGCGGCGGTGGCTGCCGACAAGACCCTGCTGCCCATGGGTACCCCCATCCTCGCGGAAGTGCCGCTGCTGGACAAAGAGGGCAACTGGACCGGCAAGCACCAGCTGCGGCTGCTGATTGCGCTGGATGTGGGAGGCGCGGTGAAGAAGGGCCACCTCGATCTCTACCACGGCATGGGGGAGAAAGCCGGTGTCGCGGCCGGTCACTACAAGCATTTTGGCCGGGTCTGGAAGCTGGGTCTGCACCACGGGCCGACCGCCGCCCCCTGGTTGTAACGCCCCCGGGTTGTAATGTAAGAGGGGCCATGGCCCCTCATTTCTCTCAAGAGACGGGAGATTCCCATGAAAAAAGCCGCCGGAGCAATCCGGCGGCTTTTTGTTTGCGGGGCAGATCTGGCGATAAGGGCCGTCAGCCCTTTCGGATATCGAGCTTGATGGCGCCCACCGGCTGACAGCAGCAGGGGAGGCACTCCCCCTGGGAGACAAAGGCGAGCGGGACGGCGGCGTAGTGCACCTTGCCCGCCAGCAGCGGGGTGCGGCAGGCGCCGCAATAGCCGCTGCGGCACTGGAACTCCACGTGATGGCCGTGGCGCTCCAGGGTCTCCAGCACGCTTTCGCCGGGATGGGGGTGCAGCACACCTTCCAGGGTCTGTACCTGGGGGGCTTGCCCTTCCGGCGCCGTGGTGGCGGTATGCAGGGGCGCGTTCAGGGTGGCGGTGGCGTCACTCACAGACGTCGCTCTCCCGCATCATGGGCTGCCAGCAGAGGTCGCCTTGCATCACAGCTCGAAGTCACCCAGATCGTCGGCGTGCACTTCACTGTCGATCTGACCCACCAGATAGGAGCTTACTTCCACTTCCTGGGGCGCCACCTGCACGTTGTCGGAGGAGAGCCAGGTGTTGATCCAGGGGATGGGGTTCTGCTTGGTGCCGGCAAAGGCCGGTTGCAGGCCGACGGCCGCCATGCGCAGGTTGGTGATGTATTCCACGTACTGGCAGAGGATGTCCTTGTTCAGGCCGATCATGGAGCCGTCCTGGAACAGGTACTCGGCCCACTCCTTCTCCTGCAGAGCCGCTTCCTTGAACAGCTCGAAGCAGGCCTGCTCGCACTCGACGGCGATCTCCGCCATGTCGGGGTCGTCGTTGCCGCTGCGCATCAGGTTCAGCATGTGCTGGGTGCCGGTCAGGTGCAGGGCCTCGTCACGGGCGATCATCTTGATGATCTTGGCATTGCCCTCCATCAGCTCGCGCTCGGCGAAGGCGAAGGAGCAGGCGAAGCTCACGTAGAAGCGGATGGCTTCGAGGGCGTTGACGCTCATCAGGCACAGGTAGAGCTTCTTCTTGAGCTCCCGCAGGCTGATGGTGACTTCGCGATCCCCGATCCGGTGGGTTCCCTCACCGTGCAGGTGATAGACGGAGGTGGCCTCGATGAGATCGTCATAGAAGTGGCTGATGGAGCCTGCGCGCTTCAAGATCTGCTCGTTGGTCACGATGTCGTCGAACACCTGGCCCGGGTTGTTGACGATGTTGCGGATGATGTGGGTGTAGGAGCGAGAGTGGATGGTCTCGGAGAAGGCCCAGGTCTCGATCCAGGTCTCCAGCTCCGGAATGGAGACCAGGGGCAGCAGGGCAACGTTGGGGCTGCGGCCCTGAATGGAATCCAGCAAGGTCTGGTACTTCAAGTTGGAGATGAAGATGTGCTGCTCGTGGGGCGGCAGAGCCTGGAAGTCGATGCGGTCGTGGGAGACGTCCACCTCTTCCGGGCGCCAGAAGAAGGAGAGCTGCTTCTCGATCAGCCGCTCGAAGATGTCGTGCTTTTGCTGATCATAACGGGCCACGTTGACTGACTGGCCGAAGAACATCGGCTCCTTGAGCTGATCGTTTTGGGTCTGGCAAAAAGTAGAGTAAGCCATGGTTCGAATGCCGTGAAATAGGGAAAACAGGAGGGCGGGAGCTTGATGCTCCCGCCCGGCTTATCAGTGCGTTTCGCGGTTAGATCTTGCAAGCCCCGCCAGCGCAGCCGTCATCTTGCAGATCGGTCTGGGTGTCGTCGGCACCATCACGGGTGTTGTGATAGTAGAGGGTCTTGAGACCGTATTTGTAGGCGGTCAGCAAGTCTTTGAGCAACTGCTTCATCGGCACCTTGTTGCCTTCGAAGCGGGCCGGGTCGTAGTTGGTGTTGGCGGAGATCGCCTGATCCACGAACTTCTGCATGATGCCGACCAGCTGCAGGTAACCGTCGACGCTCGGCTGTTTCCACAGCAGTTCGTACTGATCCTTCAGGCGGTGGTACTCCGGTACCACCTGCTTGAGGATGCCATCCTTGGAGGCTTTCACCGACACCAGGCCGCGGGGCGGCTCGATGCCGTTGGTGGCGTTGGAGATCTGGCTGGAGGTCTCGCTCGGCATCAGGGCGGTCAGGGTGGAGTTGCGCAGACCCACGGTCTTGATCTCTTCGCGCAAGGTTTCCCAGTCCAGGTGCAGGGGTTCATTGCACAGGGTGTCCAGATCCTTTTTATAGGTATCGATGGGCAGGATACCCTGGGCATAGGTGGTCTCGTTGAAGGCCGGGCAGGGGCCGAACTCGCGGGCCAGTTGCACGGAGGCCTTCAGCAGGTAGTACTGGATCGCCTCGAAGGTGCGGTGGGTCAGGGCCAGACCGGAACCGTCGGAGTAGCGGGCACCGTTTTTCGCCAGGTAGTAGGCGTAGTTGATGACGCCGATCCCCAGGGTGCGGCGGTTCATGCTGCCCTTCTTGGCGGCCTTGAGCGGGTAGTCCTGATAGTCGAGCAGGGCGTCCAAAGCGCGCACGGCCAGTTCGGCCATCTCTTCCAGATCTTCCAGCTTCTCGATGGCGCCCAGGTTGAAGGCGGAGAGGGTGCACAGGGCAATCTCGCCGTCCTCGTCATCCACGTTGTTGAGCGGCTTGGTGGGCAGCGCAATCTCGAGGCAGAGGTTGGACTGGCGTACCGGCGCCACGCTCGGATCGAACGGGCTGTGGGTGTTGCAGTGATCCACGTTCTGGATGTAGATGCGACCGGTACCGGCACGCTCCTGCATCATCAGGGAGAAGAGATCCACTGCCTTCAGGGTCTTCTTGCGAATGGCCGGATCCTGTTCGTACTTGACGTAGAGCGCTTCGAACTTGTCCTGGTCCGCGAAGAAGGCGTCATAGAGACCTGGTGCATCGGACGGGGAGAACAGGGTGATGTCACCGCCCTTGATGAGGCGCTGGTACATCAGCTTGTTGATCTGCACGCCGTAGTCCATGTGACGGACCCGGTTCTCTTCCACGCCGCGGTTGTTCTTCAGTACCAGCAGGCTCTCCACCTCGGTGTGCCACAGCGGGTAGAACAGGGTGGCCGCACCACCGCGCACGCCGCCCTGAGAGCAGCACTTCACCGCAGTCTGGAAGTATTTGTAGAAGGGGATGCAGCCGGTGTGGAAGGCTTCGCCGCCACGGATGGGGCTGCCCAGACCACGGATGCGGCCGGCGTTGATGCCGATGCCGGCGCGCTGGGAAACATAACGCACGATGGCGCTGGCGGTGGCATTGATGGAATCCAGGCTGTCGTCGCACTCGATCAGCACGCAGGAGCTGAACTGGCGGGTCGGGGTGCGCACGCCGCTCATGATCGGGGTCGGCAGGGAGATCTTGAAGGTCGAGACCGCATCATAGAAGCGCTTGATGTAGTCCAGACGAGTATCTTTCGGATACTTGGAGAAGAGGCAGGCCGCTACCAGGATGTAGAGGAACTGCGGGCTCTCGTAGATCTCGCCGGTGACGCGGTTCTGTACCAGGTACTTGCCTTCGAGCTGCTTGACCGCCGCGTAGGAGAAGTCCATGTCGCGCCAGTGATCGAGGTAGCCGTTCAGCTCCTCAAATTCCGCCTGGGTGTAGTCTTCAAGCAGGTGCTTGTCGTACTTGCCCATGTCCACCAGTCTGGCGACGTGCTGATACAGGTGGGGCGGCTCGAACTGGCCGTAGGCCTTCTTGCGCAGGTGGAAGATGGCCAGACGGGCAGCCATGTACTGGTAGTCCGGGCTTTGCTCGGAGATGAGGTCAGCAGCAGCCTTGATGATGGTCTCGTGGATGTCGGCGGTACGGATACCGTCATAGAACTGGATGTGGGACTTGAGCTCCACCTGGGAGACCGACACGTTGTCGAGCTTCTCGGCAGCCCAGTCGAGCACACGGTGAATTTTATCCAGATCGATGGGTTCTTTGTGTCCGTTACGCTTCGTCACAAACAAGTTCATTGGCTGATGACCCCTTTCATTGATACCTGCCGGTATCGGTTGATTCCCGAAAAGCCATCGCACAATGGCGCAACCCGGCTCCGTCTGTCGAGGGAAACTGGGCAGGGATTGTGCGATGAATCACAAGATGTAGTGTTATTTTTAATGCGAACTACAAGATAGTGAGGTCGATACGGTAATGCAATCTGTGGATAAAGCATTAGCTGTGGATAAATTGTGGGTGTCGGGACGGGAGTTAGTGGACGCTCACAGCGAACGGGTTTTCATCCGTCCGATCCGTCAAATGCAAGTCCGGCGATCGAAGATGGAAAATTAAAATAACTTTTTTTGCTTGCGAAAGCAGGGTGTTTTTACTAGCAAATCCGGCCTGCTCATCCCTTGTGCAGTCAGGGTCAAAAGGTGTCCTGTTACGCCGTTCGGGGGGTTGCCAAGCCCGTAAAAAGAGGGATCGTCCGGGATCCCTCTGGTGCGCTGCGGGGGGATCTGCGCATCGGGGCAGATGTCCGCACTGCCATCGGAACATCATCAAAGTTGCCCCGCAGATCCGCCTCTATCCGGATGCCTTGTCGGTCATGGGCATGGACGTCAGCTCAGCTCGTAACGCAGCCAGTGGTGCAGGGCCTGCACGGTATCAAAGTGAAGATCGGCGCCCCAGAGGGCCGGATCCTCGTCATCATTGAGATAACCCCAGCCAGCCACTGCGGTACGCATGCCGGCATTGCGGCCGGCCTCGATGTCGCGCACGTGATCCCCCACATAGAGACACTGGCTCGCCGCGATGCCGAGGCGCTCGCAGGCAAAGAACATGGGGGCGGGGTCGGGCTTGCGCACCGGCAAGGTGTCGGCGCTCACCGTCACGCCGCAACTGGCGAGTTCGGGCAGGGCTGCCAGGAGCGGTTCGCTGAGAAAGCCCGGCTTGTTGGTGACAATGCCCCAGGGCAGCTTTTTATCGTCGAGCCACTCGATGAGATCCACCATGCCTTCATAGGGGCGGGTGCCGACGCAGAGGTTGGCGGCGTAGTAGTCGAGCAGGGTGGTGCGAAGGCGGGTGGCCCCCAGCTCCTCGAGCAGCTCGTCCCCAAGACCGGCCCTGAGCAGCCCGAGGGCCCCGTGGGAGGTGGTCTGACGGATGATGTCGTCAGAGAGAGGGGCAAAGCCTTCGCTTATCAGCACGTGATTGACGGCGGCGCCAAGGTCTGGGGCGGTGTCGAGCAGGGTGCCGTCCAGATCAAACAGCACGCAGCCAAGGGGCATCGGGTGAGGTGTGCTCATCAGCCTTGCTCCGGGCGCTCGAACGCCACCATGTAGTTGACGTCGACATTCTTGCCGAGCTTGAAGCTGTTGGAGAGCGGGGCGTAGTGAACGCCACTCATGTCCCGCACCAGCAGGCCCGCCGCTTCCCCCATGCGACACAGTTCGGCGGGGGTGATGAACTTCTTGTGATCGTGAGTGCCCTTGGGGACCATCTTCAACAGGTACTCGGCCCCGAGGATCATCATCAGATAGGCTTTGGGGTTGCGGTTGATGGTGGAGACGAACACCTTGCCCCCCGGCCGTACCAGGGTGGCGATGGCGCGCAGCACCGAGGCCGGGTCCGGCACGTGCTCCAGCATCTCCATGCAGGTAACCACGTCATACTGGCCAGGCGCTTCATCGGCGTGGGCTTCGGCGGTGCTCTGGCGGTACTCGAGCTCCACACCTTGTTCCAGCGCGTGCAGGCGGGCGACGCCGAGGGGTTCCTTGCCCATGTCGATGCCGGTGACCCGGGCCCCCCGGCGGGCCATGCTCTCGGAGAGGATGCCGCCACCGCAGCCGATGTCGAGCACGCGCTTGCCAAACAGGCCGCCGCTCTTGTCGGTGATCCAGTCAAGGCGCACCGGGTTGATTTGATGCAGCGGCTTGAATTCGCCCTCCATGTCCCACCAGCGGGAGGCGATGGCTTCAAATTTGGCGATTTCTGTCAGATCGACATTGGCATCACTATTCATGTTTTGATGATCCTGTGGCAAGGCGCGCAGCGGGCTGGGCGCGCGCAATCTATTGTCCTGGCGCGCATTATAACGGACCGACCTCGTCGCACCAGCCCGATGTGCTCATCGGATTTGTGGCTTAATGTATTTGGCTCAGTGTGTTACCATGTCGCGCTGTTTAAGCCAAAGAACAACTAATTAGGGATTAAGGCTTTCTATGAGCGATCTGGCCAGAGAGATCACGCCGGTCAACATCGAAGAAGAGCTCAAGAGTTCCTATCTGGATTACGCCATGAGCGTGATCGTAGGACGAGCTCTGCCGGATGTGCGTGATGGCTTGAAACCGGTTCACCGCCGCGTTCTGTATGCAATGAACGAGCTGGGGAACGACTGGAACAAGCCCTATAAAAAATCGGCCCGTGTGGTCGGTGACGTAATCGGTAAATATCACCCGCATGGCGACATCGCCGTGTATGACACCATCGTCCGGATGGCGCAGGATTTCTCCATGCGCTACATGCTGGTCGACGGTCAGGGCAACTTCGGTTCGGTGGACGGCGACAACGCCGCGGCCATGCGTTACACCGAAGTGCGGATGGCGCGCATCTCCCACGAGCTGCTGGCCGATCTGGACAAAGAGACCGTGGACTGGGTGCCGAACTACGACGGTACCGAGATGATCCCGGCTGTCATGCCCACCAAGGTCCCCACCTTGCTGGTCAACGGCTCCTCCGGTATCGCGGTGGGCATGGCGACCAACATCCCGCCTCACAACCTCACCGAGATTGTCAACGGTTGCCTGGCGCTGATCGAAAACGGCGACCTCACCATTGACGAGCTGATGACCCATGTCACCGGCCCGGATTTCCCCACCGGCGGCATCATCAACGGTCGTTCCGGCATCGTGCAGGCGTACCGTACCGGTCGCGGCTCCGTCTATGTGCGGGCCAAGGCTGAAGTGGAGGTGGACGAGAAGACCAGTCGCGAGACCATCATCGTTCACGAGATCCCCTATCAGGTGAACAAGGCTCGCCTGATCGAGAAGATCGCCGAGCTGGTCAAAGAGAAGAAAATCGAGGGCATCAGCGCCCTGCGCGATGAGTCCGACAAAGACGGCATGCGCATCGTCATCGAGATCAAGCGCGGCGAGTCCGGCGAGATTGTGCTGAACAATCTCTACAAGCACACCCAGATGCAGACCACGTTCGGCATCAACATGGTGGCGCTGGACAACAACCAGCCCAAGGTTATGAACCTCAAAGAGATCCTGGATGCGTTCCTGCTGCACCGCCGTGAAGTGGTGACCCGCCGGACCGTGTTCGAGCTGCGCAAGGCGCGGGATCGGGCGCACATCCTGGAAGGGTTGGCGGTGGCATTGGCCAACATCGACCCCATCATCGAGCTCATTCGCCACAGTGCGACCCCGGCGGATGCGAAAGCCGCCCTGGTAGCCAAGGGCTGGGAGCTCGGCAACGTGGCCGCCATGCTGGAAAAAGCGGGCGACGACGCGGCTCGCCCCGAGTGGCTGGAGCCGGAGTTCGGCATCCGTGAAGGGCAGTACTTCCTGACCGAGATCCAGGCCCAGGCCATCCTTGACCTGCGTCTGCACAAGCTGACCGGCCTCGAGCACGAGAAGATCCTGGAAGAGTACCAATCTCTGCTGGATCTCATCGCCGAGCTGCTGCACATCCTGGCAAGCCCGGAACGCCTGATGGAAGTGATCCGTGACGAGCTGCTGGCCGTGCGCGAGCAGTACGGCGACGAGCGTCGCACCGAGATCAGCATGTCCAGTGCCGAGATCAACATCGAAGATCTGATCACCCCGGAAGACGTGGTCGTTACCTTGTCTCACCAGGGCTATGTGAAGTATCAGCCGCTCTCCGATTACGAGGCCCAGCGCCGCGGTGGTCGTGGCAAGTCGGCCACCCGGATCAAGGAAGAGGACTTTGTGGAGCGTCTGCTGGTGGCCAACACCCACGACACCATTCTGTGCTTCTCCACCCGTGGCAAGGTCTACTGGCTCAAGGTGTATCAGCTACCGGAAGCGTCCCGTGGCGCCCGCGGTCGTCCGATCATCAACCTGCTGCCGCTGGATGAGGGTGAGCGCATCACCGCCATCCTGCCGGTGAAAGAATATGACGCCGACAAGTATGTCTTCTTCGCCACCGCCAACGGCACCGTGAAGAAGACCAGCCTGTCTGACTTCAGCCGTCCGCTCTCCTCCGGTATCCGTGCCATCAACCTCAAAGAGGGTGATGAGCTGATCGGGGTGGACATCACCGATGGCAGCAACGAGATCATGCTCTTCTCCGATGCGGGCAAGGTGGTTCGCTTTGCGGAAGGCAGTGGTCGTGCCGATGCCGATGCCACTGACGAAGTCGACACCGACGACGACGCCGGCAACGACGATGACGGCAGCGACAACGGCGAAGGCACCGAAAGCAAAGGCACCTTCAAGGGCGTACGTCCCATGGGTCGTACCGCTGCCGGTGTGCGCGGCATCAAGCTGGGCGCCGGTGACAAGGTGGTCTCCCTCATCGTGCCCCGTGGTGATGGTGCCATCCTCACCGCCACCGAGAACGGTTACGGCAAGCGTACCGCGCTGGACGAGTACCCGACCAAGAGCCGTGGTACCCAGGGCGTCATCTCCATCAAGGTGGATGAGCGCAACGGCAAGGTGATCGATGCGATCCAGGTCGAAGATACCGACCAGATCATGCTGATCACCAACGGCGGTACCCTGGTTCGTACCCGGGTGTCCGAGGTGAGCGTCATCGGCCGCAACACCGGCGGTGTGCGTCTGATCCGTACCGGTGAAGACGAGACCGTAGTCGGCCTGCAGCGCGTTGCCGAGAGCGACGAAGAGGAAACCGAGGCCCTGGCTGTTGAAGGGGAGGTGTCTGAAGGCACCGACACCGCAGCGGACGCTGGCGCCGTCGATACCGGGGAGGCGGGCGACGAGTAATCGTCCCCCTTTGTCCGGTGCAAAAGAGCGACCTTGATGGTCGCTCTTTTTTTGTCCGCCTCACCGCAGGCTCTCCCCGTCCTTGTGCTTGCCCAGCAGCTCTCTTCTCTGCTGCCCGGCTCCGTCTGCCGTGCATGCAGCCCTGCCTGCCACGGCGTCATCTTCCTGATATGCAGGGTTGGTCCCATCGCATCAACACGATTCCTTCACTCGACTGTCATGGCCCTGTCATGACGGCCAGCCATGCTGCCTGCGTTGAATGAGGCCACCACAGAGGCAGGCATCGCTTGCCAGGAGCACTGTTATGACGAGCTGGGTAATGTGGGAGATCTGGTGGAGCCGGATGTGGGGAGGGCAGGAGAAGGTGCGCCTTAGGGTGGATGAGGAGGAGGTGGCGCACGAGCCATCCCGCCTGCCTGCGGAGCTGATTGCACGGCGCCACCCAGCGGGGAGCTGCCCGCCGAGACCACGGAGCTGACGGCGCTCAGAACAGACGCAACTGCTCGCCCGGGCGGATGAAGGCGGCCGTATTGAGTGCTATATGGCGCTTGCCCAGTTGCAGCCGCCTGCTGATCAGGCGAAAGCGCTGGGCGAGCAGGTCGGCAAACTGTCCTTCACCTCGCATGCGGCTACCAAAGGTGGCGCTGTTGAGTGCGCCACCCCGGCTTGCCCGCAGCTAGTTGAGGATCGCCTCTTTCTGGCCGGGATAGTGCGTATCGAGCCAGTCGCAAAAGAGGGTGGTGAGCTCGTGGGGCAATCGCAGCAAGATGTAATCCGCACAGCCCGCCCCGGCGTCGACGGCGGCCTTGATGATCTGTTCCAGTTCCGGCTCGTTGAGCCTGGGGATCATGGGGGCGGCGAGCACGCCGACCGGCACACCGGCCTTGGCCAGTCGTTCGATCACCTTGATCCGCCCAACCCCCGTGCTGGCCCTGGGCTCCAGCTGTCGCCTCAACGTCTCATTGAGGGTGGTGACCGACACCATCACCTGGCATAACCCTTCCCGGGCCAGCTCGGTCAGCAGATCGAGGTCGCGCAGGATCATGGCGCTCTTGGTGATGAGCCCTACTGGATGGCGATGAGCCAGCATCACCGTCAGGAGTTCGCGAGTCAGGCGATAGTGGTGCTCGATGGGTTGATAGGGATCGGTATTGGCCCCCAGCACGATGGTTTGTGGCTGATAGGCTGGCTTGGCAAACTCCCGTCGCAGCAGCTCGGCAGCATTGATTTTGGCAAACAGCTTGCTCTCGAAATCCAGCCCGGGGGAGAGCTCAAGGTAGGCGTGGCTGGGTCTGGCATAGCAGTAGATGCAGCCATCTTAAATGCGAAAGGGGACTCCCTCCGACGTAGGTGGGAGGGGAATTTCGCCGGGGCGTCAGCCCCGCTGGTT
>NZ_JAPCIY010000079.1:0-18934 GCF_027707645.1 Aeromonas sp. QDB30
GTGTGTTTGGAGACAGCCAGTTTACCAGCACCCTGTCTGTCAACTTCCACTTCCCCAAGATCCCGCGAAGAACCATATATTGGCCAGTGCCAGCCGGTGTTTGCCCTGCCGCACCCAGATGAGCACGTTCATCAGCTCGGGCATTTCGGTGGCCACCGGGCTCAGCAACAGGGCCGCCAGCACCGGAGAGAGGCCGAACAGCTCGCCCATGCTCTCCAGCTGATGGACGAACAGCTGAGCCGCCAGCGCCACCACACCGAGCGCCACCAGGGTTTGCAGCAGCACCTTGCCGAGCGCCGGGATCCTGGCGTGCGGATCCAGCTTGAGGGGGGAGGGCAATTCGGCATCGTGGCTGTCGGTCTGTTTCAGCTCACGTCGCACATAGAGGAGGTACATCAGCACGAACAGGGGGGCCAGCCAGGTTTTACCGGTGAAGGCCACCATGCCAAGCAGCACGGCCAACAGGAAGATGCCAGCAAACCAGGTCTGATCGCGGCCTATCTCCCGCTGCACCTCGCCATTGATGGCTCTGTGCTCCCGGCTCATGCACAGCAGCAGGGTCACGCCGACGGCAGCATAGCCTATGGTGGCCAGCACCAGCGGGCCGCCGAGGGCCGCACCTATGCCTATCTGCTGCTGGGCGGGGGCATCCCCCATCAGCAGGGCGGTCAGGGTGACGATGCATTCGGGCAGGGCCGTGCCGAGGGCGGCCAGCAGAGAACCGGTGGCGCTTTGGGACAGTTTGAAATGATGGCCGGTCCATTCGATGCCGTTGACGAAGTATTCACAGGCCAGATAGATGGTGACGGCAGAGATCAGAAATAACAGCAGGGTGATCAGCATGATGAGTAACCGCCAGGCGAGCAGAACAACCGATGGACCCGATACGGCTCGCCCGGCTGGCGTGCATATCGAGGCCAAAGGTCTTGCAGGACGACAGGTGCTATCGCCGCCCATGCCATGGATCTGCGGATCCAAGAGTGTTGACATGGGCCCTGCCCGGATTTCGGGCGGGTTGCTACTCCCCAGTGACAGTGCGGGCTTTTTACCAAGTGGCTCGGTGAGGCGCAAGGCCAACAGGGGATGATCCGCGCGACAAGTTGTAAAAGGATGTGACAACCCCTCGACTCTCCCGTCCGGGATCCTGATCTTTTTACGGGGATCCTTGTGCTGGCACAGTGATTGCTATGAATTGGCTACTGTCCACATTGACTTGGGAAGGGTGAACGATGAAACGGTGGATCCAACATTTTTACCAGCTTAATCGCCTCAACTGGCTGATGGTCTGGCTGCTGCTCTGCTGCAGCATCATCCTGCTGTTTCCGGCCGGATTGATGAAAGGTGCCGTGAGCCAGTGGGCCATGGCTCATGCGGCCTGGCTTGGGGTCGGCATGTTGATCGCCATCTCCTATTTCTGCAGTCAGGGCTTCCTGATCGCCTGGGAGTGGGCCTGTGACGAGTGGCAGTCCCGCCGCCAGCAGGATCAACTGGCCCAGATGATTGGCTTCCTCGACTTCAACGAGAAGGCGGTGCTGCGGGAGTTCGTACTGCAACGGAAAAGCGTCATAAACCTGCCGATCACCGAACCCGCCGTCAAAAACCTGATGGATGCCGGCGTGCTCACCTACGCCTACGGCAAGCCGACGCGAGAGAAGGAGGACGAGAACCAGATCCGCGCCCTGATGATCGCCCTGCCAGCGCGCCCTCTGCTGACCTACAAGGTTCTGGGGCTGTCGCGGGGCAAGATGAGCGACGAGCAGGTGGAGCAGATCATGAATGCCAGGCCCAAATTCGCGCAGAAAAGCCTCCAGCGCTGACCTTCTCCACCCATGAAAGAAAAGAGCCGGACATCTGTTCCGGCTCTTTGCTGTCTGGCGTTGCTTATTCGGTTCTGGCCTTGAGGTAGCCGGCGTAGTCGGGCACCTGGACGCTGAATGCCTGCTGCATGTGCGGGCTGTCCATGATGAAGTCCGCCGTCGCCTCGTTGGTGGCGACCGGGATGTTCCAGACAGCCGCGAGGCGCAGCAGGGCCTTGACGTCAGGATCGTGGGCGGCGGGATTGAGGGGATCCCAGAAGAAGATCATCACGTCTATCTTCCCTTCGGCGATGAGGGCGCCGAGCTGCTGATCCCCTCCCATGGGGCCGGAGAAGAGGCAGGTAATGGGCAGCTGCGCCTTCTTGCCGAGCAGGGTGCCCGTGGTGCCGGTCGCATAGAGATGGTGGAGCTTGAGCTCCTCCTTGCGGCGCAGCACCCAGTTCAGCAGAGGGGCTTTCATGTTGTCGTGAGCCACCAGGGCAACCCGTTTGTGGGGCGCCATCTCGCGTGCAATCAGTTCCATGGAGGTCATCCGTAGCAAAATGATGGGAATGGGGTCGTATCCTAATCGAAAGCGGCGCCTGCCGCTGCCCCATGCATCGTAACTGTGATCCCTGAGGTGGTTCAATCTGGCGCCTGCCATCCTGACAGCCTCTGGCCTGCCTTGTCAGCAACCAGGTTGGCTACCCTATCGTTGGGCAAGATCTCTGCCTCTGTCGCCATGAAAAAACCCGCCTGGGCGGGTTGGGATTGTCTCTTGATGTCATCGCGATTCAGGATGACTCGGGATGGAGCTGGGATTGCTGGTAGTTTTCCAGACCGATACGGGCGATGAGATCGAGCTGGGTTTCCAGCCAGTCCACATGCTCCTCTTCATCTTCCAGGATCTCCTGGAACAGGTCGCGGCTGACGTAGTCCTGCACGGACTCGGCATAGGTGATGGCGACTTTCAGGTCGGGGATGGCGTCCATCTCCAGAGACAAGTCACAGCGCAGCATCTCTTCCACCGTCTCACCGATGCGCAGCTTGCCCAGATCCTGCAAGTTGGGCAGCCCTTCCAGAAACAGCACCCGCTTGACCAGCTCGTCGGCATGTTTCATCTCATCGATGGATTCGTGATACTCCTTGTGCCCCAGCCCCTTGAGGCCCCAGTCATCATAGATGCGGGCATGCAGGAAGTATTGGTTGATGGCAACCAGCTCATTGGCCAGCACCTTGTTGAGGTGGGCAATGATTTTGGGATCTCCTTTCATCGACATTACTCCTCGTTTTCGAGCCTAGGCAACGATCACTAGAGCTTAGTCCAGAAACATGACCATAACGTGATGGGGAAAGTCGTCCCCTGGAGGGCAGAAGGAGAGATGAAGACGAGAAGTCGGCGGTTTTACGCCACTTCGTAATAGAGCGGTTCCTGCTCTGACCCCATCTTGTCGATTTCGGTAGCGATGATCTCCATCGCCATGCGCACACATTTACCACATTGGGCACCGACTTCCAGCGACTGTTTCAACTGTCTGAATTCAGTCTTGCCTGCCTGTACCGCCTTGCGGATCTGGTTATCTGTGATGCCGCGGCACAAACACACGTACATAATCTGGACCTCATGCTGGAATGAGATGAAATCTAAATGAGAATGGTTCGTAGTACAAAGAACGAATGGTAATAAGATCCCGTGCTTGCCAGTGATTCCACCCTTGGGGAGAATGCCTTTATCAGAGAGGATGCGAACATGTTCAAAAAACTATTCAATGCCCTGTTCAAGGGAGAGATCGCCCAGAGCCCCGAGGTTGAGCCCATCGAATACATGGGCTATCTCATCTATCCCGAGCCCATGGCGGAAGGGGGGCAATACAGGCTGGCAGGTCGCATCACCAGGGAGATAGACGGGCAATTACAGACCCATCGCTTCATCCGCTCCGATCTCTTTGCCAACCCGGCGGATGCCGAGCGCTTCATGGTGCAAAAGGCCCATACCTTCATCGACCAGATGGGGGAGCGCATGTTTGAACCCCGCGTGAAGCCAGACGCCAGCCCCGCTCCATGATGTCAGCCGAGCAGCTCGCCTTGCGCCACGCTATCGCTTCTGCCGGCGAGCGGCGTCTGATCTGGCTGGAAGGGGAGGAGGATGACTGCATCGTTCGTGCCGAATCCTTGCTGTGGGGGGCGGTGTTCTGGCTGGGGCAGGGTCCTGAGCGTCATGCTCCGCAGCCTGCCGCCAAGGCGCTTCAACGGCTCGGTCAGGAGTGCGACACCCTGGTATTCAATGCCTTCAGCGGTTTTCACCCCGATGCATTCGGTGCCTTGGCGGGGACATTGAGGGCTGGGGGGCTCTTGCTTCTGCTGACCCCGCCGCGGGAGGCATGGCCGACCTACCCAGACCCAGATCGTCAGAGGCTGGTCGCCCAGCCAGAGGAGGTTGATCGTGCCGGGCAGGGGTTCATCTCCCGTCTAGTACGGTTGCTGGAAGAAGATCCGGCGCGAGATCTGACGCCTGCCTCTTGTGATATTACCTGGCAGCCTCTCGACGGGGACCGACCGCTGAGCGCGGATCAGGCCCGTGCGCTGCCCGCCATCCACAACGTGTTGCACGGCCATCGCCGCCGCCCCCTGGTGCTGAGCGCCGATCGCGGTCGTGGCAAGAGCGCCGTGCTGGGGCTGGCGAGCGCCGACTTGCTGAGTCGGGATCCGGCCTTGAGGATAGCGGTGACGGCCCCTTCCCACGCCACAGTGGCGACACTTTTTGCCCATGCAGAGCGTGCGCTGGCAGAGATGCCTGAGCGGCTGGCCGGTCTGAGCTATGTGTCCCCTGATCGGGCCTCTCAAGGAGACGTGCTGGCGGATCTGTTGCTGGTGGATGAGGCCGCCGCCATCCCGACCCCGCTGCTGGAGGCCATGCTGGCCCGTCACAGTCGCATTGTCTTCGCTACAACGGAGCACGGCTATGAGGGGACGGGGCGCGGCTTTCATCTGCGCTTCAAGAGGGTACTCGATGAGCAAACCCCGGATTGGCAGGAGCTGCACCTGGTGGAGCCTATTCGCTGGAGCCTGAGCGATCCGCTGGAGCCTCTGATCTTCCGGCTCCTTGGTCTGAATGCCGACATATCGGCACCTCATCCCCCGACATCACCGACCTGGCGCCTGGTCGGACAAGATGAGCTGGCCCGTGATGACGCGCTGCTCAATCGGGTGTTCGGCCTGCTCGTGCTGGCTCACTACCAGACCAGCCCCAGTGATCTGCGGTATTTACTGGAGGGGCCGGATCTCGACATTCATCTGATGGAGCAGGGACAGGAGTTGCTCGGGGTGGCGCTGGTCGCGCGGGAGGGCAATATCCCCCCTGATCTGGCGCACGCGATCTGGGCCGGACGAAGGCGCCCTCGTGGACATCTGCTGCCCCAGTCGCTGCTGGCCCACGCCGGTTTCGTGACGGCGGGGGAGCGCTCTTATGCCAGGGTGATGCGCATCGCCATCCATCCTGCCCTTCATCGTCTCGGGCTGGGGTCTTGGTTGCTGGACAAGCTGGTATCACATTATCGGGTATTAGGGGTCGATTATCTGGGATCTGCCTTCTCCGCCAGTCCAGATCTGCTGCCATTCTGGCTCAAGGCGGGATTGAAGGTGCTGCGTCTTGGTCTGCAGCGCGATGCGGCCAGCGGCAGTCATGCAGCTTTGCTGCTGATGCCGTTGCAATCGGAATATCACGCCGAGCTGGCGCAATGGCGACAGCGTTTCATGAGCCAGTTGCCGGCCCTGCTGGCGGGTGAACTCAAGAGGCTGGATACCGAACTGGTCTGGCTATCCCTCAGAGGCGGACCTGTCACTCATGTGCCGGATCTGGATGAATTCGAGCATCGGGAACTCGATTGTTTTGCCCACCATCACAAGCCATTCGAATTGTGCCAGGCGACACTGCAACGCTGGCTGCTCCGGCGAGTGATGATGCTGGACGGGTTGAGTCAGGATGAACGACGGTTGCTGATCGCCACCATCTGGCAATATGCGTCCTGGTCCGAGCTGGCTGCCCGACAGGGTGTCGCGGGCAAACCCGCCCTGATAAAAGCATTGCGCTCCCTGCTGGCCAGACTGCTGGCTCAGCAAGCCCCAGCGGGCTGACCCCACCTCTGGCACGGCAGAAAACCACGGAGCCCAGGAGGAACCAATGGCCCCTCCCGGGTTCTGCACATCGATTCGACTCACCATGGCTGAAGCTCTCCCCGTTCAAGGCGCGGCCACCCCGGGACCCGTTTCTCCCTCTTCCCTGCTCGCGTTTTGCCTATTGCCACTGCTCTGATGAGCCTGGTCAGGGCTGTCTGCATTTTGGTTTTTTCTGAATATGGACTAATACTTGAATGTGAAATGAATTTTAATAAATGCATTATTTTCAGATGGTTAGCGTCGATTGTATTGAATGCAGGCCATCTTCTCCAACGTGCACAGGGAGTGCAATGTGAGAAACGATGCAGCTCAGGCAGGTGCCGGAATGATGATGTGGTTCATCAGCAGCAGCGCCTTTGCCAATGAGATCCGGTTCAACATGACGCGCGGGGCGACCGCCATCAGCCAGCAGGTCTATGACCTGCACATGACGATTTTCTATATCTGTTGCGTCATCGGTCTGCTCGTCTTCGGCATCATGTTCTGGTCCATCGTGCACCATCGAAAATCGCGCGGTGCCAAAGCCGCCCAGTTTCACGAAAGCACCCGCATCGAGTTGCTGTGGACGGCCATCCCCGTGTTGATACTGATCGCGATGGCGGCACCGGCAACCTCGACCCTGTTGAAGATGGAGGATACCTCCAAGGCCGATCTCACCGTCCTCGTCACGGGCTCGCAATGGAAATGGCATTACAAATACCTAGAGTATCCAGTGGCGTTTTATTCCCTGCTGGCGACCAGCAAACAGCAGATCTCCGGTGATGCCCCCAAGGGCGGCAATTATCTGCTGGAGGTGGATAACCCTCTGGTATTGCCGGTCGGCAAGAAGATCCGTTTCCTGATGACCTCGGACGATGTCATTCACTCCTGGTGGGTTCCCGCCTTCGCCGTGAAAAAAGATGCCAATCCTGGCTACATCAACGAGTCCTGGACCCGGATCGACAAGCCGGGCACCTATCGTGGGCAGTGCGCCGAGCTGTGCGGCAAGGATCACGGTTTCATGCCTGTGGTTGTGGTGGCCAAATCCGCAGAGGAGTTCGAGAAGTGGATTGCCAGAAAGGGAGACGAGCAGGCAACTGCCAAGGCACAGCAACAGGCGCAGGCAGCGGAGACCATGACGTTGCCACAAGCCATGGCACAGGGGGAGAAAGTCTATCTGGGGCACTGCGCTGCCTGTCATCAGCCCGCGGGTACCGGATTGCCCGGCATCTTCCCGGCGCTCAATGGCAGCAAGGTGACCACACAGGCGGAACATCGGGCCCAGCATCTGGACATCGTCCTGCATGGCAAGAGCGGCACGGCGATGCAGCCTTTTGGCAAACAGTTGACGGCGCAGGAACTGGCCGCCGTCATCACCTATGAACGCAATGCCTGGGATAACAAGACCGGCGACCTTGTGCAGCCAGCCGAGGTGCAGTCCCTTCTCAACCCGGCCAATCCGGACAAGGACAAGTGAGGCGTCGGCATGAGTGATGGAATCACGGATACCCCGCACAGCGAACATGTCCACCAGCCAGCGGCCGGTCTGAGGCGCTGGCTCTACACCACCAATCACAAGGACATCGGTACCCTCTATCTTTGCTTTGCCCTCACCATGTTCTTTACCGGTGGCGCCATGGCCATGGTGATCCGGGCAGAACTGTTCCAGCCCGGACTGCAACTGGTGGAACCCCTGTTTTTCAACCAGATGACCACGGTACACGGCCTTATCATGGTCTTTGGTGCCGTCATGCCCGCCTTCACCGGCCTCGCCAACTGGCTGATCCCCATCATGATTGGGGCACCTGACATGGCGTTGCCCCGCATGAACAACTGGAGCTTCTGGATCCTGCCGTTTGCTTTCCTCATCCTCCTGTCGAGCCTGTTTATGGAGGGAGGCGGCCCCAGTTCTGGCTGGACCTTCTATGCCCCCCTGTCCACCCAGTACAGCGGCAACAGCACGGCCCTGTTCGTCTTTGCCATCCACATCATGGGGATCTCCTCCATCATGGGGGCCATCAACGTCATCGTGACCATCTTCAACCTGCGGGCGCCGGGTATGGGTTGGATGCAGATGCCGCTGTTTGTCTGGACCTGGCTCATCACGGCGTTTCTGCTCATCGCTGTCATGCCGGTGCTGGCGGCTGCGGTGACCATGGTGCTGACGGACAAGTATTTCGGGACCAGTTTCTTCGATGCGGCCGGTGGGGGGGATCCTGTCCTGTTTCAGCACATTTTCTGGTTCTTCGGGCACCCGGAAGTCTACATCATGATATTGCCGGCTTTCGGCATCGTCTCCAGCATCATTCCGACCTTCTCCCGCAAGAAGCTGTTCGGTTATCGCTCCATGGTCTATGCCACCAGCAGCATCGCCTTGCTCTCCTTCATGGTCTGGGCTCACCACATGTTCACCACCGGATTGCCCGTGGTGGCGGAGCTGTTCTTCATGTACACCACCATGTTGATCGCGGTGCCGACAGGGGTAAAGGTATTCAACTGGCTTGCTACCATGTGGCGTGGTTCTCTGACATTCGAGACCCCCATGCTGTTTGCCATCGCCTTCATCACCCTGTTCACCATTGGCGGTTTCTCCGGGCTGATGCTGGCCATGACGCCAGCTGATTTTCAGTATCACGACACCTATTTCGTAGTGGCCCATTTCCACTATGTGCTGGTGACCGGTGCCGTCTTCTCGATCCTGGCTGCGGCCTACTACTGGTTGCCGAAATGGACGGGGCACATGTATGACGAGCGGCTCGGCCAATGGCACTTCTGGTGTTCGCTCGTCTCGGTCAATGTGCTGTTTTTCCCCATGCATTTTGTCGGGCTGGCGGGCATGCCTCGCCGCATTCCCGATTACGCCCTGCAATTTGCCGACTTCAACATGCTGATCAGCCTGGGGGGCTTTGCCTTCGGCCTGTCTCAGCTGCTGTTTGTCTGGGGCGTGGTCAAATGCATCAGAGGCGGAGCCAAGGCGAGCGATCGGGTATGGGAGGGGGCCGAGGGGCTGGAATGGACGCTCTCTTCTCCCCCTCCCTATCACAGTTTCCAGACTCCGCCGGATATCCGGTCGGAAGAGCGTTAGGGAGGTCATATGACCCAGGTCAGTCATGCCCCCTTGCTCAGAAAACTGGCTCTGGTCGTGCTCGTCATGTTTGGTTTTGCCTTTGCGCTGGTGCCGCTTTATGACGTCTTCTGCCGGATCACCGGCCTCAATGGCAAGACGTCTGATCAAGCGGCCAGTACGGAGCGGGCGGTGATCGACAGCAAGCGGAGCATCCAGATCGAGTTTCTTGCTCATGCGGATACCCGGATGCCGTGGGAGTTCAGCGGTGAGACGACTCGGCTGTCGGTGAAGCCAGGGGAGGTGAAGATGGTCAACTTTCGGGTGTTCAATCCCACGGAGCGGACCATGGTGGGTCAGGCGGTCCCGTCGGTCTCTCCCGGTCCCGCCGCAGCCTATCTGAAGAAAGTGGAGTGTTTCTGCTTCAATCGCCAGGAGCTGAGGGCAGGGCAGAGCAAGCTGATGCCGCTCAAGTTCTATATTGATCCGGCACTACCGGACAGCATCAATACCATCACGCTCTCCTACTCGCTCTATGACATCACGGAGTCCGTACCTGCACCGGCACTCGCACAGAGGAAATGACCATGGCCAAGGTGAACCAGACCTATTATGTCCCGGACCAGAGTCGCTGGCCCATCATTGGTGCCATTGCACTGTTTTTCCTGGCGTTGGGGGCGGGACATCTGGTCAATGAAGTGGCGAGTGGGCAGACCGGTTTCGGCCGGTATCTGATGATGGCCGGTGTCGCCCTGCTGGCATTCATGTTGTTTGGCTGGTTCCGTCACATCATCCGGGAGTCCATGACCGGGCTCTACAGCGCCCAGATGGACAGATCCTTCAGGCAGGGCATGGTCTGGTTCATCTTCTCCGAAGTGATGTTCTTTCTGGCTTTTTTCGGAGTGCTGTTCTATGCCCGCCAGCTTGCGGTGCCCTGGCTGGATGGTGCGGGCCACAGGGTGATGACGGGCCAGCTGCTGTGGCCGGATTTCACCGCTCACTGGCCCCTGCTCAAGACGCCCGGCGGTGCCACGACCCAGGCCATGCCCTGGCAGGGGATCCCCCTCATCAATACCCTGATCCTGCTCGGCTCCTCCGTGACCCTGCTGTTTGCACACATGAGTCTGGAAAACGGCAGACGCATGCGGCTCAAGGGGATGTTGCTGGCCACCGTGGTGCTCGGGCTGATATTCCTGTGGTTTCAAGGCTATGAGTATCTGCATGCCTATCGGGATCTCGGGCTGCGGCTGGATTCCGGCATCTATGGCAATACCTTCTTCATTCTGACCGGGTTCCATGGACTGCACGTGCTGCTGGGCACCCTTTTCCTGACCATCATCTGGCTGCGCATCATGTTGAGGGATCATTTCACCCCACAGCGTCATTTCGCTTTCCAGGCTGCGGCCTGGTATTGGCACTTCGTCGATGTGGTCTGGCTCTGTCTGTTCGTCTTTGTCTACCTGCTTTGATGCCGTGCTCAGTAGGGGCGCGGGTTGGGTTCCAGCCAGCCCATCGCGAGAGAGAGCAGCAGCATGATGACCACCAGCAGGGAGAAGAAGACGCGCCGGCCCAGAGGTACCGACATCTTTTGCGTATTGCCTGGACTGAGCATCAGCCAGAGGGCGTGAAACAGCTGGCCGATGATGAGCAGCAGCATGAGTACCAGAACGACCTTGATCAACATCTTGGGATCCTCCTCGATATGCGCGATTCGGCTGCACGAGACAAGCGACGACCATGGCATCACAGACGCTGGTTCGTCTTGTTGTTCACTCTGGTGGTGACGGCCGGTTTGTGCAAGCTGGCGTTCTGGCAGTGGCAGCGCGGAATGGAAAAAACGGCCTGGCTGGCGCAGATGGCAAAGATGCAGCAGGCCGGGCCAAGGACATTGGCCCAGACCGACTGGCAACACCCGGAGTCACTGGATGGCCAGCCTCTGCAAGGGAAAGCCGAGTGGGTCAGCCCTTATGTCTGGTTGCTGGACAACCAGATCGTCAACGGGGAGGTTGGCTATGACGTGCTCATCCCGGTACGCGCAGAGGGGGGATCCTCACTGTTGCTGGTCAACCTGGGATGGGTGCCCGCACCATCCGACAGGTCGCAATTGCCCAATCCCGCCATCCCCGCCGCAATGACCCTTGAAGGTGTTCTGCGCATGGCTCCCGGCGGCTTCCTGTTGGGACAGAACATAGAACCAGGCCCCTACCCGAACCGGCTGCAATCCATCAGGGTCGAGACCCTGCGACAGGCAATCGGAGCCCCGCTTGCAGACGCCGTGTTCTATCAAAGACGAACCCCATTCCTCTATCACTACCAGCACATTGTCATGCCTCCTGAAAAACACCGGGCCTATGCGGTGCAATGGCTCGGCTTGGCGCTGGTGGTTCTGTCAGGGGGGGTCATGCTGACAAGGAGGTGCTCCCCATGAGTGGATGGCGACGCTGGCGGGTGCCAGCGCTCTTTGCTGCGGTGATCCTGCTGCCTGTGGTGCTGGCGGCTCTGACTCTTCACCAGGGCTGGTATGAACCCGGCACGCGCAGCAAGGGGCACTGGCTGCACCAGGAGATCTACCTGTTGCAACCGCTTCCTGCCCATCAGCACCAATGGCGACTGGTCTATCTGGTGGCCCCTCGCTGCGAGGGACAATGCCGGCAGGTCCCTGTGCTGATGGCGCGCATCCAGGCCGCACTTGGCCGCAACCTGGACAAGCTGGAGCTGGTCCAGTTGACGCCACCTCACGAGACAAACAGTGAAATGAGGGAGGGGGATATACTGCTGGTGGACGACCGCGGGCTGGCCATCTTGCGTTACGAGGTGCCCGGCAGCACGACGACCTGGCCGTTGCTTGGCAAGGCGGTACTGTCGGATCTGCAGCAACTGCTCAAGTATCAGCGTGGGGTGCAGTGACGATGCAGCCGGCATGGGACTCGCATCTTCTGGTTACTGCACGGTCAGCGAGGCGGCATATGAAGATGCACAAGAGGCTGGCCTCCGCGGCCATTGTGCTGGCAGTTCTGGTCATCGCGCTCGGTGCTTATACCCGGTTGACGGATGCCGGGCTGGCTTGCCCCGATTGGCCAGGTTGCTATGGTTCCCTTGCCATTCCCCGCGCCGAGCATGCGGAACTGGCGGCACAGCGCTATCCGGCCAGCCCGCTTGTTCCTCACAAGGCGCGCAGCGAGATGGTGCATCGCTACTTCGCCGGGGTGCTGGGAGGCGTGATTGTGCTCCTGTCCGGCTTGGGCTGGCGTACAGGCGGCCGACTGCGCCACCTCTCGCTCATCTTGCTGGTGCTGGTTGCGGGTCAGGCGGCACTGGGTATGTGGACGGTGACCCTGGCCCTGCATCCCCTGGTGGTGACCACTCATCTGCTGGGCGGCTTCGCCATCCTGACCTTGCTATGGCTCTATCGGGCCGAATTGGCAGGTTTCCCTTCACCCCCGCCCGTACACCAGGGTGTGTCCTGGCTTGGCAGCATGGCCTGTGGCGTGTTGCTGCTGCAGATCGCGCTGGGGGGCTGGACGTCGGCGAACTATGCGGCCATGGCGTGTGTGGAGTTTCCCTTGTGCCAGGGCAACTGGCAGGCAGAGCTGAATTGGGCGCAAGCCTTTCATCTCCCTCTGGGGCACGCCAGCTATGAGTTCGGCGTGCTGGGCAAGGAGGCGCGCCAGACCATTCACATCGCCCATCGCCTGGGAGCGCTGACCACGGCCTTGCTGGTGGGTGCTTTCGCCCTCGCGCTGCTCTGCCAGCGGTCCCCCTTGAGAGGGTTTGGCTGGTTGTTGCTGGGTCTGCTGACCGTGCAGATTGCCTTGGGATTGGCGAACGTCCATCTGGCCCTGCCGCTGGCCAACGCCCTTGCACACAATCTGGTGGCCGCCCACCTGCTGGCCTGTTGTGTGCTGGCGCGCGGGAGCCTCTCTTTGCCTCATCACGACCCCTTGCCATCCCCTGGGATGGTCAGGAGCCGGACATGAATGGGAGAGGGCGGGTACAGCGCTTCGCCCTCCGCCGGGTGCACGATTATTGTCAGTTGACCAAACCAAAGGTGGTCGCCCTGCTGCTCCTGACCGCCTGGGTGGGCATGCTGCTGGCCGAGCCGACACGCGCCTCTCTGGACGAGATGATACTGGGCCTGGCGGGGATTGGACTGCTCGCTGCCGGGGCGGCGGCCATGAACCATTCTCTGGATAGCGGCATCGATGCCCGGATGCGCAGAACGCGCTGGCGCCCGGTCGCCACGGGACGGATCACGCCGGGGCAGGCGATGAATTTTGCGATCTGTCTGGCACTGTCGGGGTTTGTTCTGCTCCATTGGGGCGTGAATCCCCTGACTGCCTGGCTAACCCTGGCCAGCCTGTTCGGCTATGCGGTCGTCTATACCCTGCTGCTGAAGCGGGCCACATCGCAGAATATCGTCATAGGTGGATTGGCGGGAGCCATGCCACCGCTCTTGGGCTGGACCAGCATCACGGGGCAGCTTTCGGCCGAGCCCTGGCTGCTGGTGATGATCATCTTTACCTGGACGCCGCCCCATTTCTGGTGTTTGGCCATCCACCGGCGCGATGACTATGCCGGTGCCGACATTCCCATGCTGCCGGTCACCCACGGCACCGATTTCACCAAGACAGCCATCCTGCTCTATCTGCTGATCCTGACGCTCGTCTGTCTGCTGCCCTATCTGATCGGCATGTCGGGGCTTGTCTACCTGGTCGGCAGCCTGGGGCTGAACCTTGGATTCTGCTGGCATGGCTGGTTGTTGAAATATGAGGAGCGCCCCGGCCAGGCGATGCGCACCTTCCGTTTCTCCATCTATCACCTGATGCTGCTGTTTGGTCTGCTGATTCTGGATCACCACTGGCTGTGGCGGTTGTCATGATGTTGATGCGGGTCGCGGTCGGGTGAATGGTGACGCTGCGTCGGTGCACAGCAGGGATGCACAGACCTGATGCAAAACAAGATGGCCCCAAGGGGCCATCTTGTTTTCAGGGAGACGGAGTGGAGCCTAGAGCTTGACCATGATGTGGCGCGGCACCGTGTAGTCCTCCAGCGCGTAGAGGGAGAGATCCTTGCCGTAGCCGGACATCTTCATGCCGCCGTGGGGCATCTCGGAGGTGAGCATGAAGTGGGTGTTGATCCAGGTGCAGCCGTACTGCAGGTGGCTGGCCACCTTGCTGGCAAGGCTCAGATCCTTGGTCCAGACCGAGCTGGCGAGGCCGTAGTCCGAGTCGTTGGCCCACTGCACCACCTGCTCGGCGTCGCCAAAGCGGGTCACCGACACCACCGGGCCGAACACCTCGCGGCGCACGATTTCATCCTCCTGGCGGGCATGGGCGATCAGGGTCGGTTCGAAGAAGAAGCCGTTGCCGGGGCGGATCTTGCCCCCCGCCGTTACCTCCACGTGACCGCTGCTCTGGGCCCGCTCCACGAAGCTGGCCACCCGATTGCGCTGGCGGTCCGAGATGAGCGGCCCCATCTCCACCCCCTCCTCGCGCGGACAGCCCACCTTGATGGAGGCCACCGCCTCGGTCATGGCGGCGACAAACTTGTCGTAGATTTTGCCCTGGGCATAGATGCGGCAAGCGGCTGTGCAATCCTGGCCGGCGTTGTAGAAGCCGAAGGTGCGAATGCCCGCCACCACGGCCTCCAGGTCTGCATCGTCAAAGATGATGACCGGCGCCTTGCCGCCCAGCTCCAGATGGGTGCGCTTCATGGTGCGGGCGGCGCTCTGCAGGATCTTCTGGCCGGTGGCGATGTCACCGGTGAGGGACACCATGCGCACCAGCGGGTGCTCCACCAGCGGTGCCCCCACGCTCTCGCCCCGGCCGCAGACGATGTTGATGACGCCGCGCGGGAACAGCTCGCTGGCCAGCTCCGCCAGGCGCAGGGCGGTGAGCGGGGTCTGCTCGGAGGGCTTGAGCACCACCGTATTGCCGGCGGCGAGCACCGGGGCCATCTTCCAAGCCGCCATCATCAGCGGATAGTTCCAGGGGGCGATACTGCCCACCACACCGATGGGGTCGCGGCGGATCATGCTGGTGTGCCCCTCGATATACTCCCCCGCCAGCGGCCCCTGCAGGCAGCGAGCCGCGCCGGCGAAGAAGCGGAAGCAGTCCACTACCGCCGGCAGCTCGTCATTGAGCACCGCCAGATAGGGCTTGCCGCAGTTGAGGGATTCGAGCGCCGCAAACTCCTCGGCGTGGCGCTCGATGGCATCGGCCAGGCGCAGCAGCAGGGTGCTGCGTTGGGCCGGGGTGGTGCGGCTCCACTGGGCGAAGGCGCGTTGGGCGCCGTTCACCGCACGGTTCACCTGCTCGAACGAGGCTTCGGGCACCGAGGCGAGCAGCTCGCCGGTGGCCGGGTTGAGGATGGGCTCGGCCTGGCCGTCACCGGTGACGAACTGACCGTCGATCAAAAGTTGGGTAGAGAGTTTCATGGTTGCATCCTTGCGCACGCGTTGAGTCGTTATTTGCCGCTGCCGGCAACGTCCTGGCCGTCGCGGGTGAGGTAGTAGGCAAGCAGAATGGGAATGGTGGTGAAGGCCACTATGATGAGCGCCACCACGTTGGTGACCGGCCTGTCCCGTGGCCGGATCAGCTCCTGATACATCCAGATCGGCAGCGTGGTCTGCTGGCCCGCGGTGAAGGTTGTGACGATCACCTCGTCAAAGCTCAGGGCAAACGCCAGCATGCCCCCCGCCAGCAGTGCCGTGGCCAGATTGGGCAGGATCACGTAGCGCAGGGTCTGGAAGCTGTCGGCACCGAGATCCATCGACGCCTCGATGAGGCTCTGGTTGGTGCGGCGAAAGCGCGCCAGGGCATTGTTGTAGACCACCACCACGCAGAAGGTGGCGTGACCGATGACGATGGTCCAGAAGCTGAAAGGGATCTCCATCACCCCGTAGGCGGAGCGCAGCGCGATGCCGGTGACGATGCCGGGCAGGGCGATGGGCAGCACCAGCAACAGCGATACCACCTCCTGGCCGAAGAAGCGGCTGCGGGCGATGGCCCCCGCCGCCAGGGTGCCGAGCACCATGGCGGCCAGCGTCGCCAGCCCCGCTACCTCCAGCGATAGCTGGATGGCGCGCCACACGTCGGGGCGGTTGAGGGTCACCTCGAACCACTTGAGGGTGAGCCCGGGCGGTGGGAACTGATAGCTCTTGCTCTCGCTGGTGAAGGCGTAGAGGAAGATGAACAGGATCGGGAAGTGCAGGAACAAGAGGCCGCCGATGGCCGCGTACTTGAGCAGGCCGGAGGGCTGGCTGCCATGGTCCCGTTTCATGGAAGTATTAGAGCGCATCGAAGGCCCCCAAGCGTTTCGCGATGGTCAGGTAGATGGCGATGATGAGGATCGGCACCAGCGAGAAGGCGGCGGCGAAGGGCAGGTTGCCCGCCGTGCCCTGCTGCATGTAGACCACCTGACCTATGTACATGGTGGAGTTGCCTATGATGCCGGGGATGATGTAGTCCCCCAGCGTTAGGGAGAAGGTGAAGATGGAGCCCGCCACCACGCCGGGCAGGGCCAGCGGCAGGATCAGGGTGCGAAAGGTCTGGGCCGGGGTGGCGCCGAGATCGCCGCTCGCCTCCAGCAAGGGGCGCGGGATCCGCTCCACCGCCGCCTGGATGGGCAGGATCATGAAGGGCAGCCAGACGTAGACGAACACGATGAAGGTGCCGATGCGCGAGAATGACAGCGACGGCCCCACGATCACCGGCAGCGAGAGGATGGCGTCCAGCAGCCAGTCCAGTCCCAGGGTGTCTGCCAGCCAGCTGATGACCCCCTCCTTGGCCAGGATCAGCTTCCAGGCGTAGACCCGCACTAGATAGCTGGACCAGAGCGGCAGCATGATGCCGACGTAGAACAGGGCCCGGGTCTTGCCGCTGGTGTAGCGCGCCATGTAGTAGGCGATCGGAAAACCGAGCAGGGCGCAGGCCAGGGTCACCAGCAGCGACATGCCGACGGTGCGCAGGATCACGTCCAAGTTCTCAGCCCGCAGCAGGGCAACGAAGTTCTGCAGCCCCAGCTCGTGGCGGATCTGGCCGCTGAACTCGTCCAGTCCGAAGAAGGCGTTGGAGAGCAGCATCAGCAGGGAGCCGACATAGATGATGCCAAGCCAGAGCAGTGGCGGCCCCAGCAGGATGGCCAGCAGCAGGCCTGGCCGCCCGTAGAGCAGGGTGGAGAGGTGCCGCAGCGGCCGATAGGAGAGGGGGGCAGTGGGTTGGCTCATGGCAAGGCTCGCACTGTGGGGGGCGCTCATGGTTGAGCTCCCTGAGGGGCGGTGTGCAGGTGATGGATCGCCTGCTCCGGCCAGCTGAGGCTGACCCGGGCGCCACGGGGCAGGCGGGCCTGGCCCTCGTTGGGGTGGTTGACGATAAGCTCGAGCTGCTCGCCGAGATCAACCCGGTAGCGCACGAAGGGGCCGAGATATTCAACCTCGCGCACCTCCCCGGACCAGCCCGGTGTGCCGGCCTCGGCGAGCCGGATCCGCTCCGGGCGCACCATCATCTGCTGAGCATCGCCGCACAGCCGGCGGGCCTGCTCCCCCTCGAACAGGTTGACGGTGCCGACGAAGCGGGCGACGAAGGGGGTGGCGGGGGCGTCATAGACAGTATCCGGCGCGGCGATCTGCTCGATCTTGCCCTGATTGAAGATGCAGATGCGGTCGCTCATGGAGAGCGCCTCCTGCTGATCGTGGGTGACGAAGATGAAGGTGATGCCGAGCTGGCGCTGCAAGGCTTTGAGTTCGAGCTGCATCTGCTCGCGCAGCTTGAGGTCGAGGGCCCCGAGCGGTTCGTCCAGCAGCAGGATGCGCGGCTGGTTGATCAGCGCTCGGGCGATGGCGATGCGCTGGCGCTGGCCGCCGGAGAGCTGGCCCGGCTTGCGGTTGCCGACGCCGGGCAGGCGCACCAGTTCCAGCATCTCGTCCACCTTGCGGTAACGCTCCGCCTTGGCGACGCCCTTGAGCATCAGGCCGTAGCCGATGTTGTCGCGCACATCCATGTTGGGAAACAGGGCGTAGTCCTGAAACACGGTATTGAGGTTGCGATCGTAGGGGGGCACGGTGGAGCAGGGCTCGCCGAACAGCCGGATCTCCCCCTCGCTCGGGTATTCGAAGCCCGCGATCATCCGCAGGCAGGTGGTCTTGCCGGAACCGCTCGGCCCCAGCAGGGTGAAAAATTCTCCGGACGGGATCTGGAAGGAGATGTCGTCGACCGCCTTCACCTCGCCATAGTGGCGGCTGACCCGGTCAAATTGTACGGCATTCATGGGGCGTCCTTGTCTGTGTGGGAAGCGGGCCGGACTCCTGTCCGGCCCCATATCGGCATTTACTGAGGCACCTCAGCGACCACCCAGGATGGCGATATAGTCCGAAACCCAGCGGTAGCACAGAGGACACGCAGGTCCCCTGCCGCTGGGATATGGCCTTGTTCTACCAGCATCAGCGGCCACCCAGAATAGCGATATAGTCCGAGACCCAGCGGTAATACGGCACGCAGGTTCCCTGGCTCTTGCACTGGGAGACAGGGGTACGCCAGAAGTGAACCCGATCGAAGTTGTCGATGCCGTTGGTCTTGCACCCCTCTTTCCCGAGCAGGGCATTGCCCTCGCAGGCGGCCGGTACCACGGGCACGGAGCCGAACCAGGAGGCGAGATCCCCCTGCAGCTTGTTGTTGAGGGAGTGCTCCAGCCACTGATAGGCACAGGTGAGGTTCTTCGCCTCGCTGTGCACCATGCTGGTATCGGCCCAGCCGGTGACGCCCTCCTTGGGCACCGTCGTGGCGATAGGCTGCTTGTCGGCGATCAGGGTATTGGCCTGGAACGGCCAGGAGCCGGAGGCCACCACAGGGCTGACGCATCAGTGTTTATACTTTGAACAACCCCATACATTCGAACAAATATTGTTCATTCAGACAGCAGA
>NZ_JAPCIY010000080.1:0-18634 GCF_027707645.1 Aeromonas sp. QDB30
GATTGGATCGGACATACTGAGTACAGTGAAACCAGAATAGAGCAATTAGATCACATCTTTAATCTGATTGGTATAACAAGGACTTAGTGTTTAATTACAGTAGGCATTGGAAACTATGAAAAAGACAATTCTGGCTATTGCTATCCCGGCTCTGTTCGCATCCGCAGCCAACGCTGCTGTCGTTTACGACAAAGACGGCACCTCTTTTGATATCTACGGCCGTGTTCAGGCTAACTACTACGGTGACAGTGATAACCCCAATCCTCTCACTCAAGCTGATACACAGGGTGATGCAGAGCTGATCGGTACCTCCCGTCTGGGTTGGTCCGGTAAAGTTGCGCTGAACAACACCTGGTCCGCTATCGCCAAGACCGAGTGGCAAGTAGCTGCCGAAAACTCTGACGACTCCAAATTTAAGTCTCGTCATATCTATGCTGGTTTTGATGGCACCCAGTACGGCAAGATCATCTTCGGCCAGACCGACACCGCGTTCTACGACGTGCTGGAAGCAACCGATATCTTCAAGTGGGGCAGCTACGGTAACTTCTACGACGGTCGTCAAGAAGGCCAGATCATCTACTCCAACAGCTTCGGTGGCTTCAAGGGCAAACTGTCCTACCAGACCAATGACAATGAAGCCGTCAAAGTGGCTGATGTTGGTGGTAACTCCTTCACTACCGAATTCCCTGGCATCAAGCGCAACTACGGTTACGCAGCTGCCGCCGGTTACGACTTTGACTTCGGTCTGGGCCTGAACGCCGGTTATGCTTACTCCGACCTCGAGAGCACCACCAATACCAACACTGGTGAGAAGTCCGAGTGGGCTCTGGGCGCACACTACGCCATCAACGGCTTCTACTTCGCTGGTGTTTACACCGAAGGCGATCTGAAGAACGACACCACTGGCTACAAGGGTGAAGGTCGTGGCTACGAGCTGGCTGCTTCCTATAACGTTGATGCCTGGACCTTCCTGGCTGGTTACAACTTCAAGGAAGGCAAGGACAACACTGCTGGTTCTTCCTACGAAGACATGGTTGACGAAACCCTGCTGGGCGTACAGTACGCTTTCACTTCCAAGCTGAAAGCCTACACCGAGTACAAAATCCAGGGTATCGACAAGATGGACGACGAGTTCACTGTTGCCCTGCAATACAACTTCTAATCTAGCCTCTGCGCTGATTTAGTTGATGAACGGCCAAGCTTGCTTGGCCGTTCTGTTTTTTGGCCCCTTCACTACTTTTCGTCCTCTGGCCCTGCGCCATATCACGTTGTCTTCCTTGCCCCCTTGGTTCTCCTCTGGTAAATCGCTAGATTATTCAATTTGTTGAAGCAGATTGGCCGACAGGGAAGGATGCCTTTGATCGATTTCACCCACCCCGAGTGGCGCACGCTGGCACAGCAGTTGCTGAGCGGCGGCCCCCAGGCTGTTCGCGGTCGTCAATGGCAGCCGCTCATCGGCATGCTTCGGGACAACCAGTTGCTGCTGGCCCTTGGCAATCACCACTATGAGCTCACCCCTGCCGGGCACCGCTATCTGACCCGGGAGCTGATGCTGGCGAAGATGGCCAGTGCCCCGCCGGAACCCGAGGAGTGGCTACAATCCCACGGCTGGCAACTGGGGGAGAGGGTCAACGAGCGGGTGCTGGCGGCCCTGTATCGCAAGGGGGAGGGTCATTTCAGCCCCATCGAGCAGATCGACTTCGAAGACAAGGGGATCCGGCTTTGCACTGATCTGCCCCTTCGTCTGCGGGCCGCACGGCCGTTCAGCCTGTTTCTCAGCGGCGGCACCCTGCTGGATGCCGCCCCCTGGCTCCAGACCCTGGGGGAGGTGGCGCTGCCAGCCCGCACCCTGGCGCAGCTTGGCAAGATCCTCTGGGGAGAGGGGGAGATACAGCGGGTGATCACAACCGATGCCGTCGGCGCTTTCGCCGAGTTGCCACTGCCCGCCGACGCCCTGCTGGTCTGGTATCCTGCCGAGGATCCCGGCACGCTGGAGCCCCTGATCGCTGCCTTGCCGCCCCAGACCCTCTGGAGCCACCTCACCGCCCTGGATCCGGCCGGGGTCGACAGAGTACTGGCATTGGCCCAGCGGTTGGGGAGACCGGCGAGCTGGTGGTTGCCCCGGGATCTGGTGCCCATCAAGGCGGCTTACGGGGCTCCCCTGGGGGATGGTCGGCCCTGGGAGCCGAGCCGTATCCCCCGTGCGCTGCTGGCGCAGTGCAATGATCTGGTGGAGTCGAATCGGGGTCTGTCGGTCGAGGTGTGTGCCCTGGCACCGGATTGGCACGGGATTGGTTGAGGCGGCGCCGAGAAAGCGGTTTTCCCCTATGGAAGGCAGTGGTATAAAGAGCTGACGAAGCGCTCCCTGGACGGGCGCTTTTGTTTGCCAACCTACTTTGCCAGCCAACGAACTCAACGGACTACAGGGAATACCATGTTTGAAAAGGTTGTTGCCGCCCCAGCGGATCCGATCCTGGGCCTGACCGAAGCCTTCCGTGCCGACACTCGCAGCCACAAGATCAATCTGGGGGTCGGTATTTACAAGGATGAGACCGGTGCCACTCCTATCCTTCACTGCGTCAAGCAAGCCGAGCAGAAGCTCTTGACCGACGAGAAGACCAAGAACTACCTCGGTATCGAAGGCAATATCGAATACGGCCGCATCGTGCAGCAACTGCTGTTCGGCCGTGATGCCGCCCTAGTGACCAGCGGCCGCGCCAAGACGGCGCAGGCGCCGGGCGGTACCGGTGCCCTGCGTATCGCCGCCGAGTTCGTGGTACGCAACAATCTCGCCAAGACCATCTGGATCTCCGATCCCACCTGGGCGAACCACGTCAGCGTGTTCCAGGCGGCCGGTTTGACCGTCAAGTGGTACAAGTACTACGACGCCGCCACCAAGGGACTCGACTTTGCCGCCATGCAGGCCTCGCTGTCTGACGCGCAGGCGGGGGATCTGGTGCTGCTGCACGGCTGCTGCCACAACCCGACCGGTATCGACCCCACTGCCGAACAGTGGCGCGCACTGGCCAGGCAGAGTGCTGCCGCCGGCTGGTTGCCGCTGTTTGACTTTGCCTATCAAGGCTTCGCCCGGGGCATCGAAGAGGATGCCGAAGGCCTTCGCATCTTCGCCGAGTGCCACGACGAGCTGCTGGTGGCGAGCTCCTTCTCCAAGAACTTCGGCCTCTACAACGAGCGGGTCGGCGCCTTCACCCTGGTCTGCGCGACCAAGGCGGTGGCCGACGTCGCCTTCACCCAGGTGAAGACCGTCATTCGTGCCAACTACTCCAACCCGCCGTCACACGGCGCTGCCGTTGTCACCACCGTGGTGAGCGACCCGGCCCTCTATGCGGAGTGGGTGGAAGAAGTGGCCGCCATGCGGGTGCGCATTCGCGAGATGCGCGAGCTGCTGGTGGAGAAGCTGGCCGAGCGGGGGGTGAACCAGGATTTCAGTTTCATCCGCGAACAGAACGGCATGTTCTCCTTCTCCGGTCTCTCCAAGGATCAGGTGGAGCGCCTCAAGAGCGAATTCGCCATCTATATCGTCGGCTCCGGCCGGATCAGCGTGGCAGGCATCACCCGCGCCAACATTGATCCCCTCTGCGACGCCATCGCCAAGGTGTTGTAAGAGAGAAGCATCTGCGCCAAGCGCCTTGCTTCAGCCATAAAAAGCCCGCCGTATCGGCGGGCTTTTTCATTTTCCGGCATCAGCGGCGCCGCTTGCTGCTTCCCAGCAGGGAGCCGAGCACCCCGCGCATCAGCTGGCGTCCCACCTCGTTGCCGAGGGTGCGGGCCACGCTCTTGGCGGCGGTCTGCACCACCCCGTCATGCTGGCCACCACGGGGGCCGGTGCGACCGAACAGGATGCCATTCAAGGCATCCAGCAGACCGCCGCCCTGGTCGGTCTGTGGGGAAGCGGTCTCGTCACCGGCGGCGGTCGATGCCTCCTGAAGCCGCTCGAACGCGGACTCCCTGTCCTCCTGGGTGTCGTATCTGCCGTAGAGCAATGAGCCCTGAATAAGCGCCTGGCGCTCGGCCGCGCTCAGGGGGCCGATGCGGCTGGCCGGGGGCGCGATGAAGGCGCGCTCCACCACGCTGGGCCGCCCCTTCTCGTCGAGCAGGGAGATGAGCGCCTCCCCGACCCCCAGTTCAGTGATGGCTCCGGCGGCGTCGAAGGCCGGGTTGGCCCGCAGGGTGTTGGCGGCGATGCGCACCGCCTTCTGATCGCTCGGGGTGAAGGCGCGCAGGGCGTGCTGCACCCGGTTGCCAAGCTGCCCCAGCACGCTGTCGGGGATGTCGGCCGGGCTCTGGGTCACGAAATAGACGCCTACCCCCTTGGAGCGGATGAGGCGCACCACCAGCTCAATTTTCTCCAGCAGCGCCCTGGGCGCATCCTTGAACAGCAGGTGGGCCTCGTCGAAGAAGAACACCAGCACGGGCTTTTCCGGATCCCCTATCTCGGGCAACTGTTCGAACAGCTCGGAGAGCAACCAGAGCAGGAAGCAGGCATAGAGGCGGCTGGACTGGGTGAGCTTGCCGGCGGCCAGCACATTGATATGGCCGTGGCCCGCCTCGTCGGTCTGCATCAGATCCTGGATGTCCAGCATGGGCTCGCCGAAGAAGTGATCGCCGCCCGCGCTCTCCAGGGTGAGGAGGTTGCGCAGGATGGCGCCGATGGAGGCGGTCGACACATTGCCGTAGCGGGTGGTGAGGGTCTTGGCGTGCTCCCCCGCAAACTGCACCATGGCCCGCAGGTCTTTCAGATCGAGCAGCAGCAACCCCTCGTCGTCCGCCACCTTGAACACCAGCTCCAGCACCCCGCTCTGGGTGTCGTTGAGGCCGAGCAGGCGTGCAAGCAGCAGGGGCCCCATGTCGGAGACGGTGGCCCGCACCGGGTGGCCCTCTTCGGAGAAGAGATCCCAGAACAGGGTGGGGCTGGCGGCAAAGTCGGGTGCCTGAAGGCCGAGCTGGGCCAGACGGGCATCCAGCTTGGCAGAGGGGGTGCCGGCGGCGCCCAGGCCGCTCAGATCCCCCTTCACGTCGGCCAGAAAGACCGGCACGCCGAGGCGGGAAAACCCCTCCGCCAGCACCTGCAGGGTGACTGTCTTGCCGGTGCCGGTGGCCCCGGTGATGAGGCCGTGGCGATTGGCCATGGCGGGGAGCAGGGAGAGGGGGTGGCCATTGGCATGGGCCAGCGTGAGCGGTTCGGCCATGGTGGGCTCCTTGTTTCGAATGGGGGTCGAAAAACAACGGGTTACAAGGAGTGTGGTGGCAGAGGCAGACGATGGCAAGGCACGCCGCCCGAGACAAGGACGGCGTGCTGGCAACCTAGCGGTGGCGGGCCAGTTTGCCCAGTTGCAACAGCAGCAGGGTGAGCAAGGCGCCAGCGGCAGCGCTCAGCACCGCCAGCAGCAGGCTGCCGAGCAGGAAGGGGGGCACCAGGATAGCCGCTTCCTGCTCCAGCCAGTGCAGGGACCAGGTGAGATGGAAGGGGGCTGGCGTCTCGTTCAGCACCAGGCAACCGGTACGATAGGCGTAGAGGTACATGAAGGGGAGTGTCAGCGGGTTGTTGAACCAGACCGCCAAGAGGGCCAGCGGCAGGTTGAAGCTGAAGGCCAGCACCAGGGCGACGGCCACCAGGGAGTGCATGGGCATGGGGACCCAGCTGGCGAACAGCCCGGCCGCCACGGCGCCACAGAGGGCCCGTGTTCCCCCTTGCCAGAGGGCGGGGGTCAGCAGTCGCTCGCCAAAGAGGGCGAACCACTTCTGTTGGCGCAGGGTATCGGGGTCAATCTTGAAGCGGGCCAACCAGCGATTCAGCATGGGCGCGCCACCTTGCGTTTTTGCCACTGGCGCACCGTGCTCAGGCGCCAGCCCGCGCGAACCAGGACATAGCCGACGAGGGCGCTCAGCAGGGCAAGCACCAGGGAGCCCAGCAAGAGCGGCGGGGCCACCGTCTCGAACACCGACACCAGCCAGGCCCAGGTGAAGGTGATCTCGATGTGCTGGGAGGGGTGCCCCAGCAACTGGCAGCCCACCAGATAGGCGCCATAAAACAGCGGTGGCATGGTCAGGGGGTTGGAGAGCCAGACCAGGGCCACCGAGAGGGGCAGGTTGACCCGGCAGGCGATGGCGCCGCCAGCGGCCAGCAGCATCTGGCAGGGGAGGGGAATCCAGGCCATGAAGAGACCGACCGCACAGGCACCGGCGGCGGATCGCCGGTTGAGATGCCAGAGATTGGCGTCCAGCAGCAGCTTGCCAAAGAGTCGCAAGTGCTTGTGTTCCTTGAGGGTCGCCGGGTCGGGCAGCCAGCGCTGTATGATTCGTTTGGGCATGTTCTGAACCTTGCTAAATACTTGCTCCATGGATCTGCGTCTGTTGTCGTTTGCCCTGGGGGCAAGCTCCTCACTGCTTTGGCCATGGCTGCCTTCATGGGAATGGGGTGGCCTGATGCTGCTGCTCGCGCTCCCCCTCGCCGGTGGTCGTTGCTGGCGGCTGCTGTTTCTGCTGCTCGGCATCCTCTGGATGCAGGTGAATTTGCACTACCGGCTTGCCTGGCTGGATCAGCTTGGCAAAAAAACGAGCCACATCATAACCGCACACGTGCAAAGTACGGAGTCTTCGGGAGAGAAAGAGGGGGATAAATTTGCGCGCCTGCTGCTGCGCCTCGACACCCTGGACGATCGCCCCCTCATCGTGCCACCCCTGGTGCGGGTCAATGCCTATCAGGTGTTGCCGCCGTTGCCTGCCGGCAGCCGCGTCACCCTGGTGACCTCTCTCAAGCCGGCCCATGGCCTGGCCAACGAAGCGGGGATGGATGGACGGCGCCTGCTCCTTGGCAAGGGGATCACCGCCACCGGCAACCTGCGCCGGGTCATCGCCCTGGATGCCGTGCCCCCGGGTGTGCGCGATCGCTGGCTGGCTGCGGCGAGTCGCGCCTGGGAGGGGATGGCGCAGGCCCCCCTGCTGGCGGCCCTCACCTTCGGGGAGCAGGGGGGGATCACGGATGCCCAGTGGGAACTCTTTCGCGGCAGCGGCCTGACCCACATCATCGCCATCTCGGGCCAGCATATCGCTCTGGTGGCGGTGCTCGGCTGGTGGCTCGGGCGGCTGTTCGGGCTGCGTGGGGCTATCTGCGTGTCACTCCTGTTCGCGGCCACCTACAGCTGGCTGGCGGGGTTTGCGGTGGCCACCGAGCGTGCCCTCATCATGGTGCTGGTGTGGAGCCTGCTGCGCTGGCTAAAGCGGGACTGGCCGAGCCACCGGATCTGGCTGTGGGCCTTCGTGGTGCTGACATTGTGGGACCCTTTCGCCCTCTATTCTGCGGGGTTCTGGCTCTCTTTTCTGGCGGTGGCCCTGCTGTTGCTGGCGAGCCTGCTGCACGATCGCCCCGGCCTGGTGCGGCTGCAACTTCTGCTGCTGCTCGGATTGCTGCCCCTGCAACTGCTGCTGTTCGAGGGGATGGCGCCCCTGGCGTTTCTGCTCAATCTGCTGGCACTGCCGTTGTTCTGCCTTGTCATCATTCCCCTGGCGCTCATCGGCGTGCTGGTGGCGCCCCTCTCCACGTTGCTGGCCCACGGCCTGCTCTGGGTCTCCGCCTTCGGCCTGGAGTGGGTGCTGTGGGGGCTCACGCAGCTGGCGGATCGCCTGCAGCTCTGGTGGCCGGTGCCCGGCTGGCTGATGCCCGCCAGCGCCCTGCTGATCCTGCTGTGGACGGGATGGCACCTGCCGGGAGGGCGCACCCTGGGGGGGCCGGTGGCGGCGGCCCTGCTGCTCGCCCTCTGGCCTGCTCCCGCTGCCTGGCAGGTGCGGGTGCTGGACGTGGGGCAGGGGCTATCGGTGCTCGTCACCCGGGGGGAGCGGGCCATCCTGTTTGATACCGGGGATCGCTACCCCGGGGGCTACAACATGGCGGATGCGGCCATCCTGCCCCTGCTCAACCGGCTCGGCATCCGGGTGATCGACACCCTGATCATCAGCCACAGAGACAGGGATCACGCGGGCAACCGGCAGGCTCTGCTGCAGAGCATGGCGGTGCGCCGGGAGCTCTCATCCTTCCCCTTTGCACCGGCTACCCAGGCCTGCCGCCGAGGTCAGCAGTGGCATTGGCAGGGACTGGATGTACGGGTGCTCTGGCCCCTGGCAGCCGGGGCGGGGCGCAACAATGACAGTTGCGTGGTGCAGCTGGACGACGGGCGTCATCGGTTGCTGCTGAGCGGTGACATCGAGCAGCAGGCGGAGCGCCGCCTGCTGGCACTGGCGCTGGAGGAGGTGGAGGGCGCGGGGCTGGCCAGCACCCTGCTGGTGAGCCCGCATCATGGCAGTCGCACCTCCTCCACGGCTCCCTTCGTGGCGGCGGTGAAACCTGCCTTCGTGGTGCACAGCGCAGGCTTCATGAACCAGTGGGGCTTTCCCCGCCCCGAGGTGGTGGCGCGATACCAGGGGGCGCGGCAGTGGGTCACGGGGGAGGCGGGCGCCATCCTGATCGAGCCGGGGGACGCGGGGCTCAGGATCCGGGCCGAGCGGGAGCAGGGGCCCTGGTACCGGCGTGGCGGCCCCTGGTGGCAGCCGCAGGTATGGGGAAGGGAGTGAGGATCCGGTGAGCCTGCCCGGCAAGGGGCGGCCTTCATTTGTGACCCGGGTTGTAGCCATCGCGCCAGCGGCGCTTGGTGTAGCTCCAAGGTTTGGCTAGAATAGCCCGTCATTTCCCTTATTAACGGCTATTCATGCAACAAGAAACCTCACAAGAGAGCTGGACCGTCTTCAAGCGCCTGCTCGGTTATGTCCGGGATCGCAAGCTGGGTCTGGTGGGCGGCATCATTGGCATGCTGGGTTACGCGGCCGTGGATACCACCTTCGTCTACTCCATCAAACCGCTCATCGATCAGGGGCTCAACGGCAACGACAGCAGCGTGCTCAAGTGGATGCCCTTCTTCGTCCTCGGCATCGTGGCTCTGCGCGGCTGCGCCGCCTTCCTCTCCAACTACTGCATGGCCTGGGTCGGTAACCACGTGGTGATGCGCCTGCAGCAGCAGGTGTTCAGCCACCTGATGGCCATGCCCATGAGCTTCTTCGACCGCCAGAACACCGGCAACCTGCTCTCCAAGGTGACCTATGACGCCGGTCAGGTGTCGTCCGCCGCGAGCTCGACCCTGGTCTCCCTGGTGCGGGAAGGGGCCACCGTCATCGGCCTGCTGGGCCTGATGTTCTGGCACTCCTGGCAGTTGTCGGTGATCTTCCTGGTGGTGGGGCCCCTGGTCGGGATCCTCATCAGCATCATCAGCCGACGTTTTCGCAAGATAAGCCGCCACATTCAGCAGGCAGTGGGTGACATCACCACCTCCACCGAGCAGATGCTCAAGGGGCACAAGGAGGTGCTGATGTTCGGGGGCCAGGAGGTGGAGGACAAGCGCTTCTACCAGGTGAGCAACCGGATGCGCCAGCAGACCATGAAGATGGTCGCCGCCGACGCCATCGGCAGCCCCATCGTCCAGATGGTGGCCTCCGTGGCCCTTGCGGTCTTCCTCTATGTCGCCACCATCGACAGCGTCAAGGCGACCCTGACCGCGGGCACCTTCACCGTCATGGTCACCTCCATGATGATGCTGCTCAAGCCGCTGAAAAGCCTGACCGACGTGAACAACCAGTTCCAGCGCGGCATCACCGCCTGCCAGAGCCTGTTCGGTCTGCTGGACTCCACCCCGGAGCAGGACACCGGCACCCGCACCCTGGAACGTGCCCGAGGTGAAATCGAGTTTCGCAACGTCACCTTCACCTACCCGACCAAGGAGACACCGGCGCTGCGCAACATCAGCTTCAAGGTGGAGGCGGGCAAATCGGTGGCCCTGGTGGGTCGTTCCGGTTCCGGCAAGAGCACCATCGCGAGCCTCCTGACCCGCTTTTATGACATCGAAGAGGGGGAAATTCTGCTGGATGGCGTCAACATCCGCGAATACCGCCTGAGCGAGCTGCGCAAGCAGTACGCCCTGGTCTCCCAGCACGTGCACCTCTTCAACGACTCCGTGGCCAACAACATCGCCTACGCGGCGGAAGAGAAGTACAGCCGCGACGAGATCAAGCAGGCGGCCCGCATCGCCCATGCGGACGACTTCGTCAGCAAGATGCCGGAAGGCTATGACACCGTCATCGGCGAGAACGGCGCCTCCCTCTCCGGCGGCCAGCGCCAGCGCATCGCCATCGCCCGCGCCCTGTTGCGGGACTCCCCGGTGCTGCTGCTGGACGAAGCTACCTCGGCCCTGGACACCGAGTCCGAGCGTCACATCCAGGCGGCCATCGACGAGCTGTGCAAGGCGCGCACTTCCCTCGTGATCGCCCACCGCCTCTCCACCATCGAGAAGGCGGACGAGATCCTGGTGATCGACGAGGGGCACATCGTCGAGCGCGGCAACCACCAAACCCTGATGGACATGCATGGTACTTATGCCCAACTGCGGGCCATTCAGTTTGGTAATACAGCCACGGGTAACAAGGGCTGATGCTGGCCAGACTCTGGTACGGGAACAGCCTATGGCGCTGGGGGCTGGCCCCCTTCGCCCTGCTGTTTGCCCTGATCAGCGGCGTCCGCCGTCTGGGGTATCGCCGGGGTTGGTTCCGCGCCTATCGGGCCACCCTGCCGGTGGTGGTGGTGGGCAATCTCTCGGTGGGGGGCAACGGCAAGACCCCGGTGGTGGTCTGGCTGGTGGAACAACTCCAGGCCCGGGGCTGGCGCCCCGGCGTGGTGAGCCGCGGTTATGGCGGCAAGGCGCCCCATTACCCCTATCGACTGGATGAGAGCAGCACCCCGGCCGAGGCCGGGGATGAGCCCGTGCTCATCGCAAGACGCTGCGGCTGCCCCGTGGCGGTGGCCCCCAGACGGGCCGATGCTGTGCGGTTGCTGGAGCAAAGCGGTGAGGTGGACATCATCGTCACCGACGACGGCCTGCAGCACTATGCCCTGGCCCGTGACATCGAACTGGTGGTGGTGGACGGGGCGCGGCGCTTTGGCAATGGTTGTCTGCTGCCGATGGGGCCGCTGCGCGAGCCCACGACCCGCCTCAAGCGGGTGGACGCCATCATCTGCAACGGCGGCGAACCCGCCCGTGGCGAATACGCCATGCGCCTGGTGCCGGATACCCTGCGCCGGGTGTGCGACGATGCGCCTCTCACGGCCCCCCTCTCGGGGCCGGTGGATGCCCTGGCGGGCATCGGCCATCCCCCCCGTTTCTTCGCCACCCTGACCGCCCTTGGTTACGAGTTGGTGCAGAGCGTCGGCTACGGGGATCACCAGGCGTTCGACGCCGCCGAGCTGCTGGCCCGCTTCGGCCAGCGCCCCTTGCTGATGACCGAGAAGGATGCGGTCAAGTGCCGCCCCTTCGCCCCGGACAACTGGTGGTATCTGCCGGTCAGCGCCGAGCTGCCCGATGCCCTGGGGGAGGCGCTGCTGCGCACCCTGGGCCCGCAGCCCGGGGGGGACAAGCACCAGGCGCCCTGACGGGGCGCCACCGGATTGGAACAGACGGCCAGTGCCCGGACTCGGGGGCTGGCCCTGCACATTGACATGCCAGGCAAGATCGCCTGTGGGAAATCGTTAAAGGAGTTTCGTTGTGGCACTGGATATTAAACTGCTCGACATCATCGCCTGCCCGGTCTGCAAGGGGAAACTGCACTATCAAGCGCACGCCGAGGGCCCTCAGGAGCTCATCTGCCGTTTCGACAGACTGGCCTATCCCCTGGAGGAGGGGATCCCGGTGTTGCTGGAGAACCGGGCCCGTCACCTGGCACTGGAAGAGCTGAAGCCATGAGTTTCGTCGTCGTCATTCCTGCCCGTTACGCCTCCACCCGGCTGCCGGGCAAGCCGCTGGCCGACATTCACGGCAAGCCCATGGTGCAGCACGTGGTGGAGAAGGCCCTGCAATCGGGCGCCGATCGGGTGATCGTCGCCACCGATGACGAACGGGTGCAGCAGGCCCTGTCCCCCTTTGCCGCCGCTGCCGGGTTCGAGGTGTGCATGACCTCACCGGATCACCAGTCCGGCACCGAGCGTCTGGCCGAGGTGTGCCGTCACTACGGCTTTGCCGCCGACACCATCATCGTCAACGTGCAGGGGGACGAGCCCCTCATTCCCCCCGTCATCATCCGCCAGGTGGCGGACAACCTGGCCGCGGCCAGCGCGCCCATGGCGACGCTGTCGGTGCCGATCAGGGATGCCGAAGAGGCGTTCAATCCCAATGCCGTCAAGGTGGTGACCGACCGGGAGGGGTATGCCCTCTATTTCAGTCGCGCCAGCATCCCCTGGGATCGGGACCGCTTTGCGGCCAGCGATCGCGTTGCGGGGAGCCGCGAGCAGATTGGCGATCACTACCAGCGCCACATCGGCATCTACGCCTATCGCGCCGGCTTCATCCAGCGTTACGTGGACTGGGCGCCGAGCGTGCTCGAGCAGGTCGAAGCCCTGGAGCAGCTGCGGGTGCTCTGGTACGGGGAGAAGATCCACGTGGCCCAGGCGCTGCAAGCCCCGCCGGTGGGGGTGGACACTCAGGCCGATCTCGACAAGGTACGTGCGCTGCTGGCCGGTTGAGGCTGGCGGAACGGCTTTGATGCAATACGGCGCCCCAGGGCGCCGTTTTTTAATTGATTCTTTGTATAATAATTTGATTTAAAACGGATTTTACGAGCAATTTCAAACTTTTCCCGCCCATGGTTTGCCAAATCATCGAGTTTGGTTATGATGCAAGACGCCGTGTTAACCCTAACTGGCATATAACGAGATAAAAACGGGGTGTTTGGGTGATTAATGTATTCCTGGTCGATGATCATGAGTTGGTGCGTACAGGGATAAGACGCATTTTGGAAGACGTCCGCGGGATCAAGGTGGTGGGCGAGGCGCAGAGCGGGGAAACCGCGGTGGCCTTCTGTCGGCAACATCACCCCGATGTGATCCTGATGGACATGAACATGCCGGGCATCGGCGGTCTGGAAGCGACCCGCAAGATCCTGCGGATCCGCCCCGATGTGCGCATCATAGTGCTGACCATTCATTCAGAAAATCCGTTCCCTACCAAGGTGATGCAGGCGGGCGCCGCCGGGTACCTCACCAAGGGGGCCGCGCCGGACGAGATGATCCACGCCATTCGCCTGGTTCACTCCGGTCAGCGTTACATCTCCCCGGAGATCGCCCAGCAGATGGCCCTGAGCCAGTTCGCCTCCGCCGACGAGAACCCCTTCAAGTCCCTCTCCGAGCGGGAGCTGCAGATCATGATGATGATCACCAAGGGGCAGAAGGTGACCGACATCTCCGAGCAACTCAACCTGAGCCCGAAGACGGTCAACAGCTACCGCTACCGCCTGTTCAGCAAGCTGGGGATCAACGGTGACGTGGAGCTGACCCATCTGGCCATTCGTTATGGCATGCTGGATGCCGATACCCTGTAACGGGGGTGTGTGGACACCAAAGGCGGCACCGGCCGCCTTTTGCTTTTTGCAGGCTGTGGGCAGTATGCTCTCCCCGTCTTTTTGCATTCATCCGTTGAGTCGAGTTGCCGATGACCCTCTCTCCCGAGCCCCATTTTGATAGCAAGGCATTCCTGAGTGCCGTCACCCACCAGAGCGGTGTTTACCGCATGTACGACAGCGGCGGCACCGTCATCTACGTGGGCAAGGCCAAGGATCTCAAGAAACGGCTCGCCTCCTACTTTCGGGCAAATGTCGACAGCATCAAGACCCGCACCCTGGTGCGCCAGATTGCCGATGTGCAGGTAACGGTCACCCACACCGAGACCGAGGCGCTGATCCTCGAGCACAACCTCATCAAGCAGTACCAGCCCCGCTACAACGTGCTGCTGCGGGATGACAAGTCCTACCCCTGGATCATCATCACCGACCATCGGCACCCGCGCATTGGCGTCCATCGCGGCGCCCGCAAGGTGAAGGGGGAGTATTTCGGCCCTTACCCCTCCGGCGGCGCGGTACGCGAGAGCCTGCACCTGATGCAGAAGATCTTCCCGGTGCGCCAGTGCGAGGATGCCGTCTATGCCAACCGTACCCGCCCCTGCCTGCTCTACCAGCTCAAGCGCTGCGCCGGCCCCTGCGTGGCCGGGCTGGTGAGCGAGGCCGAATATGCCCAGCAGGTGGCGCTGACCAAGCTGTTCCTCGCGGGCAAGAACCAGCAGGTGATCGGCGAACTGGTGGGCAAGATGGAGTCCGCCAGCGGCGATCTGCGCTTCGAGGAGGCGGCCCGCTACCGGGATCAGATCCAGGCCCTGCGCCGGGTCACCGAGCAGCAGTCGGTGAGCGGCAACGTGCTGGACGAGCTCGACGTGGTGGGGGTGGCCTTCGAGCAGGGGACCGCCTGCATCCACGTGCTCTTCATCCGCCAGGGCAAGGTGCTGGGATCGCGCAGTTACTTCCCGAAAGTGCCGGCCGATACCCCGCTTGACGAGGTGGTGCAATCCTTCCTGCTGCAGTTCTATCTGTCGGGGCAGGGGGGACGGCAGATCCCGAGCGAGGTGCTGCTGGACGTGGCGCTGGAGGATGAGAGCGTCATCGCCGATACCCTGAGCCAGACCGCCGGCTACAAGGTGCGGGTGGTGAGCCGGACGCGCAGCCAACGGGCCCGCTTCATCAAGCTTGCCTCCATCAACGCCCAGACCGCGCTGCGCTCGCGCCTCGCCCACAAGAGCACCATCACCGCCCGTTACGATCAGCTGGAGGAGCTGCTGGAGCTCGAGACCACCATCGCCCGCATGGAGTGCTTCGATATCTCCCACACCATGGGGGAGCGCACCGTGGCCTCCTGCGTGGTGTTCAACCGGGAGGGGCCGCTCTCCTCGGAATACCGCCGCTTCAACATCGACGGTATCACCGGCGGGGATGACTATGCCGCCATGGAGCAGGCGCTGGAGCGTCGCTTTGGCAAGCAGCAGGAGCCGGACAAGGTGCCGGATGTGCTGTTCATCGACGGCGGTCTCGGCCAGTTGCGCCGCGCGGAGGAGATCCTGGCGCGCCAGCTGGAGTTTCTCGGCGGTAAATACCCGCTGCTGGTGGGCATCGCCAAGGGGGTGACCCGCAAGGCGGGGTTGGAGACCCTGATCCTGGGGGACAGCCACGAAGAGCTGCATTTGCCGGCGGACATGCCCGCCTTGCACCTCATCCAGCACATTCGCGACGAATCCCACCGCTTTGCCATCACCGGCCACCGGGCCAGGCGGGCAAAGGCCCGCACCACCAGTACCCTGGAAGAGATTCCCGGGGTGGGGCCGAAACGGCGACAGGCGCTGCTCAAATACCTGGGGGGTTTGCAGGAGGTGAAAAAAGCCGGGGTGGACGAGCTCGCCAAGGTGCCCGGCATCAGCCAGGAGCTGGCCCAGTCCATCCACGACGCATTGCACTCGCTCTAGCGCTGCCTTTGGTGTGAAGGTGGTCACGCCAGGGGGCATCAGGGCGTGCCGCCTGCGCACAAGAGCCGTGACGCAGGGGGCTCCCAAATGCCATAATGACCGGCATCCTGAGGTTATTGATGGATTAATGGACCAAGGCGGGCGCCAGTTCGGTTGCATCCGCGATCGGCTTGGGGCTACCATGTAGCGGCATACAAGAAGTGGCTGAAAATAATGACAAATATTCCTAACCTGCTGACGTTCTTTCGGATTTTGCTCATCCCCGTCTTCGTCATCCTGTTCTACCTTCCCTATCAGTGGTCCTACATGGCGGCGGCCATCGTCTTTATCCTGGCGGCCGCAACCGACTGGTTTGACGGCTATCTTGCCCGCAAGCTGAACCAGTCCACCGCCTTTGGCGCCTTCCTCGATCCGGTGGCCGACAAGATCATGGTGGCGGCGGCCCTGGTGGTCATCGTCGAGCACTACAACACCGTCTGGGTCACCATCCCCGCCATGACCATGATTGGCCGGGAGATCATCATCTCCGCCCTGCGTGAATGGATGGCCGAGCTTGGCAAGCGCTCCTCGGTGGCCGTCAGCTGGATTGGCAAATGGAAGACCATGATCCAGATGGTGTCGCTCACCGGCCTCATCTGGCAATACGACATCTGGATGGTGTGGCTCGCCTATGTGCTGCTCTACGTGGCCACCGTGCTCACCTTCTGGTCCATGTTCCAGTACATGAAGGCCGCCTGGGGCGATCTCAGCTACCACTCCCGGTTCTAGTCCCGACGGGAAGATGGCCGTTTCTCTGCCACTGGCGCCGAGAAACGGCCATGAGCTGCAAAAGTGTGGGAAAAGGGTAAAAAACACCCGAACGATCAGCGTATTAAATGTTTTTGGTTGACTGGGCGGGGAACATCGCTAGAATGCGTTCTCACAGTCAGGCAGTCAGCCAGACCGATGCGGGAATAGCTCAGTTGGTAGAGCACGACCTTGCCAAGGTCGGGGTCGCGAGTTCGAGTCTCGTTTCCCGCTCCAAATTCAGACAATAGAGAGTTTCTCTCTTTTGCATGGCGCGTTAGCAAAGCGGTTATGCAGCGGATTGCAAATCCGTTTAGTCCGGTTCGACTCCGGAACGTGCCTCCATATTGACAAGCCCGCCCGCGGACTTGATACCGATTGCGGTGCCTGAGTGGTGAAATCGGTAGACACAAGGGATTTAAAATCCCTCGACGTTCGCGTCGTGCCGGTTCGATTCCGGCCTCAGGCACCATTAAAATTGAAGAAAAAGCCTTACAGATAAAACAGATACGACGCTTCATTGCGTCGTTTTTGTTTCTGCTCCCCAGCGTTTTCCCTCTGTCAGTTTTCCTTTCTTGTCCATTTCTTGTCTAAGCGACTTACTACTTCCTGCAATTCGTTGCGAACAACCTGCTCAGTCTTCCAACATAGCCAAGGACGTTTGGTAGGCTACTGCTCCGGACTTTTCCGGGGTCTGTTTCTGGTGCTGAAGCAAGTGCCGCTCACCGTTACCCCTTCGTCTTCACCCCTCCCAAACCCGCATTGAATCCTCTTTGAAACAGATATTAATCCCATGATCTAACCCATCATCGGAGGTATCTATGCAGACCAAATTTCGCTTTACCAATGCAGCCATCAAGGCTTTGCCCGCACAACAACGAGAGGCTGGCGCTACTGAACTGGAGTTCTCCGATACAGAGGTCATCGGCTTAAAACTCTTGTCAGGAAAAAGCCAGGGCAGTAAGCGTTTCCTACTGCGCTATACCCTCCAGGGCAAGAAGCGCAGCATCGCTTTGGGACGATTCGGTGATATCGATGTGAGCCAAGCCAGGACCATTGCCCGCAAGTACAAGGCGATGCTGGCAGAAGGCATCGACCCGGTAGCAGAACGCGACAGCTACAAAACAGAGCCCACCCTGTCGGAGTTCTTCTGGCAGACCTTTTTGCCGCACCTCAAGACCATTGGTAAACGGTCGATCAGCAGCGACATTCAGCGGTTTAAACACAATATCGAACCACGCTTTGGTGCCATGCGTTACCGGCAACTCAAGGCGATGGATGTCCTGCAGTTGCAATCGGAGATGGTTCACCCCAACAACCCTCAGCAGACGGCCTACGCACCGAGTACCGCCAACCGTGTGCTGGCCCAGTTAAAGACCATGGGCAGCTATGCGGTGCGCTGGGGCATTCTGGACACTAATGAGGCGGCCAAGATCAAGCTGTTGAAGGAGGACAATGCCAGGACGCGTTTCCTATCGATTGAAGAGATGAAACGGGTCATTGAGGTGGCATTGCAGGATCGCAATCAAGCCGCAGGCAGCTTCATCGCGATGCTCTATCTGACGGGGGCGAGAAAGTCCGAAGTGTTACTCGCTAAATGGGAACATGTGAACTGGGAGGATAAGACGCTGTTCGTACCGCTGACCAAGAATGGCAAGAGCCGGATCATTTACCTGAGCACATTGGCTATCGATATTCTGGAGAAGCTTCCCAGAATAGCCGGTAACCCCTATGTGTTCGCGAGCCAGCATATTCGATGTCAGGGCAAGCCCATCGGTGAACCCAGATGTGCCTATGAACGGGTGTTGCAGAAGGCCGGTATCGAAGACCGCGATGAGGTTTGCTTCCATACGGCTCGTCATTCTGTCGCCAGTGCCTTGGTCTCTTCAGGGCAATACAGCCTGTATGACGTCAAGGCACAGCTGGCCCACGCCAGCATTCAATCCTCCCAGCGGTATGCAAAGCTGACCTCTGAGCGCAGTCGCAATATCAGCGAAGGTCTCTCGTCTATGATCCAGGCTGAGTGACCGAAAAGGTATTGTTTATAAACAGATATTAATAACCAGACAGCGCTGACACATCGGCTGTTGGTCCACATTTCACAGTTCCCAGGCCCTTAAGTTCATCTGAGCTTAAGGGCCTTTTTGTTGGAGAGAAACACGATGAAAACTTGTATGGCATGGCCGAAGGAGACATTGCTCGCGGCCTACCCGGCACTCCATGTCTCGGTCATGGAGCAAATTATTGAGCCCTTTTCATCAGTAGAGGAGGCGAGGGCATTCTGGGTCGCGACCGGTTGTAGTCTGGTCATTATCGAGATGACGGACTCGGTGAGTGAGTTCCAGGCCATGCCACAGCATATCCAGAATCAGGTGATGTTTGAGGTGTCCTGACAAGATCGGACAGTCCCGGATCAAGCAGCCTGAGCAGTTCTCCAATACCTCTTGTTAAACTCC
>NZ_JAPCIY010000081.1:0-18438 GCF_027707645.1 Aeromonas sp. QDB30
GGCAGAGAAAATCCAAGCAAAACAACACGTTAGACGGTATTATTAATTCGCTTGCCGCTTAAGGTTCTGTACATGATCAGGGACTTGTTCGCACCTTCCTTAGGTAGTGTGAATTAAATGCCGATATATGCATATTAAAATATATAGTTAGTCAATATGATAAAAGGAAGTGCGCAGTGTATAATAGTTTTTTTAGAGTTATTTTGCTATATGCTATATACATACCTGCCTGTGCATGGTATTCCTATAACCAAGCTTTGATTGGAGATGTGAAAAATTACTATGATGTATATCAACAGATAGGCTATGAGCCTTATCCTTTTGGTAGTGAAGTTTTTCTTCCATTACTTATGAGTCTGGCTAATTACTGTGGCCTTTCTTATTATGACTTTACTTTTTTCAGATTGTTGTTATGGGGCTGGGTTATTTTAAGTTGGTCTGATAATCTTAAGAAAAAGGGGGTGCTGGTTGTTTGTATATTTTTTGTGTCATTTTGTATTCCTCCATTTTTAAATTCAATGATTTTTTTGGCTAGGCAGTCATTGAGTTTATTTTTTTGTTTTCTCGCGATGCAGTTTCGTTCCAGAATAGTAAAGAGCATTTTTGTTATCTGCATGCTATTTTCTCATTTTGGTTCTGTGTTTTGGCTTTTAGCTATACTTGGGGTAGGGGTTGGCTTCGTAAATTCTAGAAAGTTCATATTTTCAATAATATGTATTCTGACGATAAATGTTTTTCTAAAAACAGATGCTGCATCACTTCTAATACACTTTTTAACCAGTGATATATTACCAATCCCATCAATTATCAAAGACATATATTCGGCTAAATTAGGTTTTTATCTCTATGATCAGGGTGAGATAAAAACTACTTTGTCCTTGTATTCTACGATGATAATATTTATTTCTCTTTTAATATTATATGTATCTATTGACAAAGTTAGAAGTGTATTTTGTGGTAAAGTAATTTACTTATACTTGTTGTCATCAATGCTCTTGGCTTTGTTTTATAGTAATGATGTACTGGCAAATCGTTTAGGTATGGCATCATATTTCATGGTTATACCATTTTTTGTTTTCTTTATATTTGACGCATTAAGGGTGAATTATGATAAAAATAGATATCCTATCTCGAATATCTGATGTTGACAGGCGGGAGTCAATAAGTGAACAACTTGCTATCTTAAACGACATTGTTTTTTTTAATTTTGTTGATGCAATCACTCCAGCATCGCTACCAGAAAACATAAAAAAATCAAGTTCGTTGTTAACTGGAGGGGAGAGATGTTGTGCCTTAGGGCATATCTTGATGTGTCTGAGGCTGCTTGACAGTAATGAGCCATACCGGATTTTTATGGAGGATGATGCATCAATTGACCTTGATAGGTTTAAAGATATTGAGTCTGCTTTACGTTTTTTTCATAATGATTTTGATGTCATAATATTAGGGTATTCAAAAGTAGATGAAGAATTAAAGAGCAAAATACAATTTTTTCGCCCTCTTTTTAAAGTGCTGAAATATAAAGGTTACAAGCTTGGTATACCTTATAAAAATTGGAAGTGTGGCACTGTAAGCTATTCTATTTCAAAAGAAGGGGCTAGGAAGTTAGTTGAAATTAATTCTGATTGTATTTATACATCTGACGACTGGTTTCAATTCTCCCAAAAAGGCTTAAAAATAGCACATTTAATGCCCATAGTTGTTACTGAGCAATATGTTAAATTCACCAGCAGTCTAGAAAGTGAGCGTAACACATTTAGACAAAGAGCAATGATACTTAGATACAGTGCTGGTGTTTTACGGCACATCCGTTGTTTTATTGCCTATCTAAAGTATAAAATATTTTGATGGTGATTTCTGTGGGAAATTTAAATTTTTGTGTGGCTAAGTATGACGAAAATAATCATAGATGCTAGGTGTATATTTGACTCAGGTATAGGTGTATATATAAGAGAGATGTTATTTTCGCTCTCAAAAAAAGACAATGTCATTGTTGAAGTGATTCTATTGGAGCAGCAATTACCTCGTTTTAATAATCTCTGTATAAGAGTGAATAAGGTGCATTGCGTGAACTTCTCGCGTTACTCATGGCGTAATTTATTTTTTATGAGAAATATAGTGACAAAGGATGTCATTTTTTTTATGCCAGCACTCGCGATTCCACCATTAAATATTAAGGCTAGATGCATATCTACGGTGCATGATGTTTGCCCAGTAAAAATGTGGAAGTACTTTGGTTCTATCACTGCTTTATCATATTGGTTGATATTATTATTTCAAATGATCATCTCAGATCGCGTCATCGCTATATCTAAGTTTACAATGAAAGAGATGGCTGCACTGTATCCGAAATATTTAATGAGAAAGGTTGCAGTAATATATAATGGAGTTTCTAGGCGGTTCGGCAAAAAAAAATCTTTGCACTGTAATAGTAATTATCATTCTAGACCATATCTCCTTTGTGTTGGAAATATTAAACCACACAAAAACATAATAAAATTTGTTGACTTTTTTTCCTCTGAAAGTACGTTGAGTCGCGATTACGATTTGGTTATCGTTGGGCAATCTGAAGGATTCAAGACAGGAGATAGTATAAATAAAGCCCTTCAATCTTCAGTTATATTTACTGGCTTTGTCTCTGATGAGAGACTCGCAGAAATTTATTCTAACGCGATAGCATTTGTCTATCCTAGTCTATATGAAGGTTTTGGTTTACCACTATTTGAGGCAATGCTATTTGAGTTGCCAATAATTGCTTCTAGAATTGACGTTTTTTATGAGTTAGCTGGTGATAGTATTCATTATTTTGATCCTTATAGCTTTGATGATTTTGATCGTAATCTAATCGAGCTATTAAAAGAAAAGCGTGATGAGTTGCAATATCATAAAATATTAAGCTTGTTTTCATGGGATGATAGCGTTGGTGCGTTTTTAAAAGAGATTAGATAATGAGAATTCTTCAGGTAAACAAATATTATTCCCCTGATGTTGGTGGTGTGGAAACTGTGTGCCAACAATATAGTGAGTTTCTTGCTAACGAACATAAAGTGACAGTTTTATGTGTGCACAAAAAATTTAAAATTAAAGGCAATATTGATTATATAAACAATGTTAGAGTCATTCGTTGTTCCTCATTGGGTACATTTTTATCAATGCCTATATCATTGACGTTTCCTTTCTATTTTATATTCTTTTATTTGAGATGTAATATAATATTTTTACATCTTCCCTTCCCCTTGGTTGATCTGTCATGGTTTTTTGTATCCTTCATTAAAAAGAAGGTGTTTTTGGTTTGGCATAGCGATATAGTAAAACAGGGTTTTGCAAAGAAGATATTATCACCATTACTAAATTTCAGTTTGAAAAAAGCGCATAAGATATTAGTGACATCTCCCCTTATGTTGCTTTACTCGAAAAGCTTAATGCATGTTAAAGATAAGTGTGTGGTATTGCCTCTATCAATCAATGCAAAGAAAATTCGTGATCTGGTTTCGGAAACTACTACCTGTAGGACTATACCGGAATTATCTAAATATGATATCATTGATGGGCTTTTTTTTGGTCGTCTTTGTTATTACAAAGGTGTCGATGTGCTAATCGATGCTCTTATTTCTCTGAAAAATGAGGGATTTAATCCAAGAGTTGTGATTGCCGGGAGAGGAGAGTATGAAGGATATGTCAAGAAGGCTTTGGATAAGAATGCATTAGATAATGTGGTCTTTATTAACAGGTTTCTAACTGAACAAGAGAAATATATATTAGTGAAGTGTTCTCGATGCTTCATCTTTCCATCGGTTGAAATCTCTGAAGCTTTTGGCATTACGCAGCTAGAGGCTATGGCTCTTGGTACTCCGGTTATCAATACAAATCTTAAATCTGGTGTTCCATGGGTTAGTCTCGATGGTGAAACTGGATTAACGGTTGAACCGAAGAACTTCGATGAACTGAAAAATGCTATACGTAATATTTTAGAGAATGAATCTTTACATGACGTGTATAGCAAAGCGGCTATTATGCGAGTTGATAACTATTTTGATGACTCAGTTGTATTTGATAGATTAGGTGGGATTATTTGTGAGTAATAATAGCATTTTACCAGTTATATTGGCTGGCGGCTCAGGTACTAGATTATGGCCTTTATCAAGAGCGCAATTTCCCAAGCAGTTCATATGCCTTAATGGTGATGGCACAATGCTGCAGGACACAATCTCTCGTTTAGAGAATTTACCGCATTTTCCTCCTATTGTTATATGCAATGAGGATCATCGTTTTCATGTTGCAGAACAACTCCGTCAACTCAATATTCTTTCTGGAAATATAATTCTCGAACCTGTTGGACGTAATACAGCACCTGCTATTGCATTAGCTGCAATTCAGAGTCTAAAGGAGTGTGATGAAAAAGTTGATCCTATTTTGTTGGTCTTGGCTGCAGATCATTCAATAAAAGATCATCAGGCATTTATCACATCCATTAATCATGCCATACCGTTTGCTAATGCCGGTAAATTGGTAACATTTGGTATTGTTCCAGATGCTCCTGAGACAGGTTATGGTTATATCCACCGAGGTTGCCTGATAAGTAATTCAGAGATTATTGAGCCTGCTTACTCAGTAAATAAGTTTGTAGAAAAGCCAAATTTGGAGACTGCCAAGTCTTATTTAGATAGTGGTGAGTACTATTGGAATAGTGGTATGTTTATGTTTAAGGCTCGTCGTTATTTATCTGAATTAAAGGCATCACGCCAAGATATTTATGACGCTTGTATTGCATCAATGAATGATATAAAAAGTGATCTGGACTTTGTTCGTGTAAATGCTGCTGAATTTGCTAAATGCCCTAGTGATTCAATCGATTATGCTATTATGGAGAAAACTACTGATGCTGTTGTCATTCCAATGGATGCGGGTTGGAATGATGTAGGTTCATGGTCGTCATTATGGGATATTTCTGATAAAGATATGCATGGTAATGTTTGCCAAGGTGATGTAATAACTAAGCAAAGTGCGAATAATTATATCTCTGCGGAATCAGCCCTGATCTCTACTATTGGTATAGAAGACCTTGTAATTATCCAGACTAAAGATGCCATCCTCGTTTCTCATAGGGATAAGGTGCAGGATGTCAAACTTATTGTCGAAGAGTTGAAGCATCGTGAGCGCATAGAATATCAAACTCACAGAAAAGTGTATCGACCATGGGGGCAATGCGACTCTATCGATGATGGTAATGGATATCAGGTCAAAAAAATCTTGATAAGACCTGGTGAGCGTCTATCAACGCAAATGCATCACCACAGAGCAGAGCACTGGATCGTGGTTTCAGGTACTGCGAAGGTGACGAATGCTGAACGTGAGTTTCTGATCACCGAAAACGAATCCACATTTATTCCAATAGGTGCAATACACTCCCTTGAAAACCCGGGCAAGGTTGACCTGGAGTTGATCGAAATCCGCTCCGGAAAATATCTCGATGAGGATGATATCATTCGTTTTAGTGATAAATATGGCCGAGTTGATGGGGGTGAAAAATGATGAAAAAAGATTATCTTGTGAGCCGTGACGTGATCAAGCATAGTGGTATTGAATTTGGTACCAGTGGTGCACGAGGTCTTGTGACCGATTTTACAGTACCTGTGTGTTTTGCATTTACCAGTGCCTTCGTTGCCGTGATGAGAGCTTCTTATTGCTTCAATCAGGTTGCGCTTGCCATCGATAACAGACCAAGCAGTTATGATATGGCAATGGCCTGTGCAACGGCCATCGAGGCAATGGGATTGGAGCCTGTCTATTATGGCGTTATCCCGACACCAGCGTTGGCTTACAAAGCAATGAATGATGGTATTCCCTGCATCATGGTGACCGGCAGCCATATTCCATTTGATCGCAACGGGCTTAAATTTTATCGTCCCGATGGCGAGATAACCAAGGGTGACGAACTTGCGATTATCTCGGCAGAAGAAGCCTTTTGCGTTGCAGACAATCTGGTGAGCCTGGGTGCAAAAAATGATGCAGCCGAAGCTTACATCACGCGCTATACATCGCTGTTCCAGCATGCACCGCTCACTGGTATGCGCCTTGGTATCTATGAGCACTCGAGTGCGGGCCGTGACCTCTATGCTGTGCTCTTTGCCACATTGGGGGCCGAGGTCATTTCTCTTGAGCGAACCGAGACTTTTGTTCCCATCGATACAGAAGCCGTTTCCGAGGCTGATCAAGAGAAGGCAAGACAATGGTCCCATGAATATAATCTCGATGCGATTTTCTCGACAGATGGTGATGGTGACAGGCCTTTGGTGGCTGACGAGTCAGGCAACTGGTTGAGAGGTGACATATTGGGACTGCTCTGTGCAGCCAATCTGGGTATTGAAGCAGTTGCTATTCCTGTCAGTTGCAATACTGCCGTCAGTGCATCCGGAAAATTCGCCAATGTGACCCATACCAAAATCGGCTCACCCTATGTTCTGGAAGTATTTCCGATATTGAATGCTCAATATGGATCCGTGGCTGGTTTTGAGGCCAATGGTGGATTCTTGCTTGGTAGTGAAGTGACGTTCAATGGGCAAACCTTGGCTCCTTTGCCAACGCGGGATGCTGTATTACCGGCTTTGATATTGTTTGTAAGCTCACGCACTTCCAGAATATCAGCATTGGTTGAGGCGCTGCCCAACAGATTTACCTGTTCCGACCGGCTCAAAGACTTTCCCAGAGAGGAAAGCAGAGAAATAATCGAGCTGGGACAAACTGATATTGCCAGACTGATGCTGAAATTGCATTTTGATGAGTTTGAAATAATGTCGGTTGATCAAACAGATGGCTTGAGAATTTTATTTGTCGGAGGAGACGTATTGCATCTTCGACCTTCAGGCAATGCACCAGAGCTCCGCTGTTATGCCGAGTCAGATAGTGTGGAAGGAGCGAGGTCCATTGTGAATCAGTGCCTTGGTTATTTGAGAAAATAGATTTAAAATCGCTTTTGGAAAGCAATGTGCACAAACTTTAAGCTCATGGGGTAATACATTGAGTTATCAACGCCGTCACTCACGCTGGTATGAGCGTGTATTGTTCAGTCCTCCTTCCCTGTTTTTCTTGGGAGCCTTGCTTGCAGTCTGCCTGCCAGCCATAGAGCGCTGGGGTTGGGGATTTTGGATCTATCTTGATGCGGTAAGGATTAATACTCTGAGTGGAGCCTTTACCGCTTTCCTGCTGACTGGAATAGTGTTGCATCGCTTCCTGCGCTATCCGGGCGCGAGTCCCGTAGCCTATATGATCCCCACGGTGACCGCCCTTTATGGTACCCTGGTCGGTATTCTCTTCTTCCTGCGCCTGCCTTACAGCCGTCAGGTGTTGTTCGAATCGTATGTGGTGGCCCTGCTCTGCTGCTGGCTGGTCTACTTTATCGGTCGCCGCTACCGAACTCCCAAGTATGCCTTGTTGCCCTTTGGTGACTACCAGGCCTTGACCAGGCACTCCAGCGTGCAGTGGCGTTTGCTGGACAAACCGGATCTGGGGGCCGTACGTTTTGATGCGGTAGTTGCCGATCTGCGGGATGACAGATTGGCTGGAGAGTGGGAACGTTTCTTGGCTCGCTGCGCTTTGGCGCATATTCCCGTCTACCACATCAAGCAGATTAGTGAGGCACTTACCGGTAGAGTGAAGATCGATCATCTGCATGAAAACCAGCTTGGTTCCTTGCTGCCATCTCCCATATATACGCTTATCAAACGAGGGATGGATATTCTGGCTGCATTGATTGCCATCCCGCTGGTTTCTCCCATTATGCTGACCACCGCCATCCTGATTAAGCTGGAAAGTCCAGGGCCGGTGATGTTTTTGCAGAACAGGGTTGGCAAAGGTAATAAGGATTTTTGTATCTATAAGTTCCGCAGCATGTGCAAGGATTCGGAAAAGGCGGGGGCACAGTTTGCTCAAGCGGGGGATATGCGTGTAACCCGGGTGGGCAAGGTGATCCGCAAGTTGCGTATCGATGAACTGCCGCAGTTCTTCAACGTACTCAAAGGGGATATGAGTCTGATTGGACCAAGACCAGAACAACGTACCTTTGTCGATCAATTTGAGCGGGAGATCCCTTTCTATATGTATCGCCACATAGTGCGGCCGGGAATTAGCGGTTGGGCGCAAGTGGTACATGGATATGCAGCCGACGCCGACGACACCCGCATCAAGATCGAGCACGATTTTTACTACATCAAGCACTTCTCCCTCTGGCTTGACGTGCTTATCGTGTTTAAGACCATCCGTACCATCCTGACTGGTTTTGGTGCGCGGTAAGCAGAGTGCGGATCTTGCTATTGGGGGCTCGTGGCCAGTTGGGACGGGCCCTTTCCACTGAGTTGTCATCCGAGAACTTGGGCTGGCAACTGATTGCGCCAGATAGAGATGAGTGCAGCCTTGTCGATCGCTGCACATTAATGGCGTTTATTTGCTTGGTTAAGCCTGATGTGATTATCAATGCCGCCGCCTATACCCAAGTCGATCAGGCGGAGAGCGAGCCTGAGTTGGCCTATAAGATCAACGCGCAAGCTGTGGCAACATTAGCCGATGCAGCAAGGCGGGTTGGTGCCCTGCTGGTGCACTTTTCTACCGACTATGTCTTCGATGGCGGTGGCGACAGGCCTTGGCGAGAAGAAGACAGGCCGGCTCCTCTTAATGTCTATGGATTGAGCAAGTGGCAAGGGGAGCAGGCCATTCAGGCCAGCGGTTGCCGTCATCTGATCCTGCGTACCAGCTGGCTGCACAGCCCCTATCGGCACAATTTTGTGAAAACCATGCTGCGCTTGGGGCAGGAGCAGGCTTCTCTCTCCGTGGTCTGCGATCAGATAGGGGCGCCCACTTCGGCTGCCATGCTGGCCAGGGTGACCCTGAGGGCAATTGAGCAAACGTTGGTCAATCCGACGTTATGCGGGCTCTATCATGTGACGGCGATGGGGGAGACCAGCTGGTACGACTATGCCCGCTTTATCTTTGCCGAGGCCAGAAAATGGGGGAGAGAGCTAAAGATAAGCGAACTCAATGCCGTGCCGACTCACGCCTATCCCACCGCAGCCAGGCGACCACTCAACTCCCGCCTCGATATGGCCAAGTTTCGTGACGCTTTCGGTCTCAGTCTGCCTCACTGGTGTGAGGGGGTTGAAGAGACGCTGCAACGGCTTCTGGGCGTAGCAGAGTGAAGCGGGAGATAGATAATTCAATACACAGAGTCAGTGCGATGGAATTTATTTCTCTGGCTATTCCCGATGTGGTGTTAATCAAGCATCGGCAGTATGCCGACGAGCGTGGCAGTTTTATGGAGCTGTTTCGCCAGCAGGAGTTTGCCGCTTATTTCAGTGGTCACGGTGTTGACGGCTGCAACGATATTTGTTTCGTGCAGGACAATCTGAGCCGCTCCCGCCAAGGGACGCTGCGCGGTCTGCATTATCAGGTCGAACGACCACAGGGTAAGCTGGTGCAGGTTATCTCTGGTACCATCTTCGATGTGGCGGTCGATTTGCGCCGGGGCAGCAGTAGCTATGGTCAGTGGGTGGGGCAATACCTTGACGCAGACGAACCCCTGTCGCTCTGGATCCCCCCCGGCTTTGCCCACGGCTTCTATGTGCTAAGCGAGATGGCAACGGTGCTCTACAAGTGCACCGACTATTACTGTCCTGAATTTGAGCGAACGCTCAACTGGGCTGATCCCACGCTGGCCATTACCTGGCCGCTTATGGAAAATACCCCCCTGATTTTGTCTGACAAAGATCGTCAGGCCCCTTTCTGGCGATCACCTCATCTTTAGAGCCCATTATGAACAAACAGGTATTCGAGAATTCAGACAGCCAACTGCCTCAGGGTTGGCAAGCCTCTTCCGGTGACGAGATCGATCTGCGTGAGCTGATCCAGGTCCTGTGGCGTGGGAAGGTGCTAATTCTGCTGATTACGGTGTTATTCGCCGCTGTGGGTGTAGGTTATGCGTTAACAGCTCCCCAACAGTCAGGGCGGGATCGCACTTTGTTAATGAAATTTGAACAGGCAGATCGTCTGTGATCTAATCGCGTCTCCATGCAGGAGGCACGCGCTATGACGTTGATTGAACACCTTACCCTTGTCGAAGAAACTCGCTCTGAGATCAATCGTAAACATAACCTGGTTGATGTCATGTTCCTTGTCATCAGTGCCATCATGAGTGGTGCCGAGGGCTGGAATGACATCGAAACCTATGGCGATTCAAAGATCGATTGGCTGCGTCAGCATCGCCCCTTTGCCAACGGCATCCCGCGGCGTCACACGGTTGCCCGCATTCTGCGCTGCATTGTCATCGATACCTTGCTTGAAGCGTTGCTGTGCTGGGTCAATGAACAGCGCACTCATCAGGGCAAACCTGTAATGACCCACTGAAATCCTGCTCAGGTCATAATGAGTGGAGATCACAGACATGAGCATCACGATGGACGAAGAAATCAAACGTTGGACGGCCAAGCGCAAGTCCGCCTTGGTCATGGAAATCATTCAGGGCAAGACCACCGTCGCTGAAGCGGCTCGAGCCTTTGATTTGCCGCCCTCCGAGATTGAAGAATGGGTAGATGACGCCAAACGGGGCATGGAAAACGCCTTACGGGCCAAGCCACTGGATATTCGCGAGCAGTACGAGAAGCAGCTCAAGGAACTCCAGGAAGCTTATGGCGAGGCCATGCTGGAGTTACGCGCCAGAAAAAAGCTGGCCTCCCTGCTGGGCGAGGACGACAGATAGTCGCCGATGTTCAGCAGGGATTACGCGCAGAAGGTATTGATGTCTCCGTCAGCAAGCTCTGCCGCTGGTTTGGCCTGCCGCGTCGTAGTTGGTACTACCGCAGCGTCAAGGCCGCGCCCAAGCTTCAGGAGCATCTGGTCACCCCGATCAAAAACATGATTGAGGAGAACCCATCGTTCGGTTACCGGACGGTTGCAGCCCTGTTGGGGTTCAACAAGAACACGGTACAGCGCATCTTCCAGCTCAAGGGCTGGCAAGTTCGCAAGCGTCCGGTTGGGTTTCGCCCCCGGATCCAGGCCCTGCCTTCGGTGGCCTCAGCGCCCAACCAACGCTGGGCGACGGACCTATGCCGGATCTGGGCTGGTCGCGATGGCTGGTGTTCCTTGGCGCTGGTGATTGATTGCCATACCCGTGAACTACTGGGATGGCATCTCTCGCGCAGTGGTAAATCGAAAACGGCCGAGGCAGCGCTGGAGCAAGCCTTAATTGCTCGCTTCGGCAGCTTGGGACGAGTTGCATCGCCGTTTTTGTTACGTAGCGACAATGGGTTGGTGTTTACCAGCCGCAACTACACAGCACTGGTGAAGAGCTATGGGTTGCAGCAGGAGTTCATCACGCCGTACACGCCGGAACAAAACGGCATGGTCGAGCGGGTGATCAGAACGCTCAAGGAGCAGTGTGCCCATCGGCAGAGGTTCGAGACCTTGCAGCATGCCAGTCGGGTGATTGGCGACTGGATCCAGTTTTACAACCAGAAGCGTCCTCACCAGGCGCTAAAGATGAAAACACCGGCGCAGGCCTATGCCGAAGCCGCTTAGTTGTGCAGGAACGGCTGGGTCATTACAGCATTTACGGGAGAAAAAATCGGCTCAAACATGAAGAAATGAAATGACTGAGTCAGCCGAGAAGAATTTCCCCGCTTATTCGCCCCCTCCCTAACTTATCATGCGATTTTTGCTATTTAAATCAGTCACTTATAGTGAAATTTTAATTGCCCTAGACGACTGAGTCGATCTTAAAAATAAATACTCTTCATTATTTTCCCTGATCTCCGCTATTATACGGTGATTTTTCCAGTAAGTTCTTGAAAGCAAGCTTAAAATAAGGTGTGGAAGTGAAAAGGATTCAGCTCATCCCTCTGTTGTCGGCTATGGCTCTGCTCAGTGCATGCACTGTGGTGCCGGGTACCAATCTTTCAACCAGCGGCAAGACCGAGGTCATCACCGGAACGATTGATGTTGATCAACTGGCCGATGTCTACCCGGTGACGCCAGCACTGGTCAGCGAGTTGCGCAAGGCGCCTGTGGTGGGCAAGGCCAACCCTGAGCTCAATCGCCAGATCAGCAGTTATGAGTACCGTATCGGGGTTGGCGACATCCTCAATGTGACGGTGTGGGATCACCCGCAGTTGACCATTCCTGCCGGCTCCTACCGCAGCGCGAGCGAGGCGGGTAACTGGGTACATGCGGATGGCTCCATCTTCTACCCCTATATCGGCAAGGTCGCCGTGGTGGGAAAAACGGTATCTGAAATCCGTGTGGATATTGCCAAGCGGTTGGCTCAGTTTATTGAAAGCCCACAGGTCGATGTCAGCATTGCCGCTTTCCGCTCCCAGAAGGTCTACATCTCCGGCGAAGTAGCCAAACCTGGCGCGCAGCCCATCACCAATGTGCCGATGACGCTGCTCGATGCCTTCAATCTGGCCGGGGGCTTGAGCCCGACGGCAGATTGGCATCATGTGGTCCTGACTCGCCAAGGCAAGGAATACCCGCTGTCGCTGCAGGATCTCTTGCAGTATGGCGACCTCTCTCACAATCAGTTGATGCGCGATGGCGACATGCTCTATGTGCCGCGCAATGATGCCCAGAAAGTGTTTGTCATGGGGGAAGTCAACAAGGCTTCAACCTTGACCATTGGTCGTGAGGGAATGAGCCTGACGGAAGCCCTGAGCAGTGCCGAGGGCTTGAACCAGAATGCTGCCAATGCCACAGGTATTTTCGTATTACGCCCGGCAGGCAAGTCACAGCAGAAAGCCGCCATCTATCAACTTGATTTGAGTGACGCCACTGCACTGGTGATGGGGACGGAGTTTGCGTTGCAACCCTATGACGTTGTGTATGTGACTACCGCACCTGTGACGCGCTGGAACCGCGTGTTGAGTCAACTGGTTCCCTCCATCACTGGCTTTAACGAGTTGACGGAAGGCATGTTGCGGGTTCGCAACTGGTAACGCTCAATGGATATTGACTCGGGGCCGTTGGCATCGGGTTGAAGATGAAAGAGTGACAGTAATATGTTTGAGAAAATTCTCGTCGTGTGTGTGGGCAATATATGTCGTTCCCCGACGGGTGAGCGTCTGCTGCGGGAGCGTTTGCCCGGCCGTGATATCCGTTCTGCCGGAGTGAGTGCACTGGTCGACAAGCCTGCTGATCAGGTCGCTAACGACGTAGCCCTGCAACATGGGGTTTCTCTGGAGGGGCATGTTGCGCGTCAGCTTAACCGCGCGTTGTGCCAGGAGGCCGATCTCATCCTTGTCATGGAGAGAGGGCATATTTCCGCCGTGACCGCCATTGATCCTGGCGCCCGCGGCAAGACCATGCTCTTTGGCCATTGGCTGGGGGAGTGCGAGGTGCCAGATCCCTATCGCCTCAGCCGGGAAGCCTACGAGCACGTTTACCAACTGTTGGTGCGTGGGGCCGATGCCTGGGTAAAAAAACTGTAACCACAGCCTGTGCCTGTGTTCGGGTTTATCTGACAATAAAAATGGACTCTGTGTAATGACGACTTCTTCTGTTTCGTCCCGGCAAAACAATGCCGCGGTGGAGAACGATGAGATCGATCTGGGACGCCTGCTGGGCTACCTGATCGATGGCCGTTGGTGGATTGTGAGTATCACCTGCTTCTTTATGATGATGGGTGTTGCTTACGCCTTGCTGGTGACACCAGTCTTCAAGGCCAATGCCCTGCTGCAAGTGGAAAAAAAGGCCAGCGGCACAGCTCTTCTCGGTGACATGGCCGATGTGCTGGGTGGCGAACAGGCTGATGCCGCCGCCGAGATAGAACTCTTGACCTCGCGCATGGTGCTTGGCCGGACAGTGCAAGAGCTCCATCTTGATACCGTGGTGACCCCCGATTTCTTCCCGCTGGTTGGCCGTGGTGTGTCTCGCCTGATGGGCCAGCCCTATCCCAAGATGGCGATTAGTCGTTTCGAGGTGGCGCCCGAGCTGATTGGTACTCCCTTCACCTTGACCTTGACCGGAGAAAACCGTTTTACCTTGGAGGTGAAAGGCCGGCTGCTGGAAGGTCAGGTGGGTAAATTGCTTCAGAACGAAGATGTAACACTGCTCTTGTCTGATGTGGCCGCTTATGAGGGGCAAGTTTTCACGTTGGCCAAAAAGCCTGTACTTGATGTGATTGCCGAATTACAAAGTGGTCTCCAAGTTAGCGAGAAGGGCAAGAATACCGGGATCATCTCCCTGGCGCTGGAAGGGGAAGACAAGGGGCGCATTCGTGCTGTGCTCGATAACATCAGCCAGAACTATCTCCAGCAGAACGTGCTGCGCAAGACCGAAGAAGCCCAGAAGAGCCTGGATTTCCTGCAGACCCATCTGCCCCAGGTCAAAGATGACTTGAACCGTTCGGAAGATCTGCTCAATGCGTATCGTCAACAGAACGAGTCGGTTGATCTGTCGCTCGAAGCGAAAGCGGCACTGGACACCATGGTCGGGATTGAGAAACAGCTCAATGAGTTGACCTTCCGTGAAGCCGAGCTGCAACAGCTCTATACCCGTCAGCATCCGGCCTATATCGCCTTGATGGAGAAGCGCCAGACTCTGATCAACACCAAGAACAACATCAACAAGTCGATCAAGCGCTTGCCGAAAACCCAGCAGGACATCTTGCGATTGACCCGTGATGTGCAAGTGGGACAGGAGATCTTCGTCCAGCTGCTCAACAAGCAGCAAGAGCTCAATATCATGAAGGCGGGGACCATCGGCAATGTGCGTATCATCGATGATGCGGCAGTCGAAACCCGTGCTGTGAAGCCGAAGAAGCCGCTGATCGTGGTGCTGGCGACGCTGCTTGGAGGCATGTTGTCAGTGGGCCTTATCTTGGTGCGCGCTGCATTCCACCGGGGTGTCGAGAGACCCGAACAGTTGGAAGAGATGGGGCTGTCCGTCTACGCCACTATTCCCTATTCCGAAGATCAGGCCAAGATAGAGCAGCAACAGAAGAAAAAGCGGCGCCAGGCGATGCCACTCAATGAAGCCTTGCTGGCCGCCCGTAATCCGGCCGACCTGGCGATAGAGTCGCTGCGCAGTCTGCGTACCAGCCTGCATTTCGCCATGATGGAGGCCAAAAACAACATCGTCATGATCTCGGGTCCTGGCCCTGATCTCGGTAAAACCTTCGTATCGACCAACTTTGCTGCCACCTTGGCCATGGGGGGCAAGAAGGTACTGGTCATCGATGCGGACTTGCGCAAGGGCTATATGCAAAAAGTCATGGGGCAAGAGATGGGGGCTGGCTTGAGCGCCTATCTGGCGGGTCAAAGCGAGATGATGCAGGTGATCAGCAAGACTGGCTTTGACGGGCTCGATTTTGTTTGTCGTGGCGCAGTGCCACCTAACCCCTCAGAATTGCTGATGCATCCTCGCTTCAAAGCGCTGCTGGATTGGGCCGCCGAACATTACGACTTTGTCATCGTCGACTCCCCGCCGATCCTGGCGGTCACCGATGCGGCCATCGTCGGCCAGCATGTCGGGGCGTCTTTGTTGGTGGCTCGTTTTGCCATGACGGCTGTGAAAGAGGTGGAAGTGGCGATTCGTCGCTTCGAGCAAAATGGTGTAGTGATCAAGGGTATTCTGCTCAACGCGGTAGAAAAGAAAGCCAGCAGTTATTACGGTAATTACGGATATTATCAATATAGTTATGGTGATAAAACCAAAGCCTGATCCGGCTGCAGATGATAGATAAGGGATTAGTAATATTCAGGGAGGCAAAATTGAAGGTTCAATTGATGCCTCCTTTGAGTAATACTAGGGAAGGTGCGAATAAGTCATATGGCACGAGAGCATTTACTGGTAACCCATTGATATTAAATGACTAAAATTTTCATTTTTTGTTCGTGGGATACTTGTTCGCACTTTCCTTAACACATATGGAGCAATTTGGTCAGGAGTGGTACGGCCAGGCATACGGCGGCTATCTGGAAATGATGTACGCCGGTGTCGGGGGAGAGGTGCTTTATCGTCCTTTCGGTCAGTCATGGGCTCTGGGTCTGGATACCAACTGGGTCAAGCAGCGTGATTGGAACAACACCCTGAAGATGGCTGATTACGACGTTGCTACGGGTCACTTGACTGGCTATTGGCAGTTGCCTTTCATGGACAATGTCACTGCCAAGGTAGCTGTCGGGCGTTATCTGGCTGGTGACCTGGGGGCCACGTTTGATTTCTCCAAGCGCTTTGATTCCGGGATTGTGATGGGAGCATACGCAACCTTGACGGATGTTTCGGCTGAAGAGTATGGGGAAGGCAGTTTCACAAAAGGCATTTACATCACGATTCCCTTTGATCTCATGTTGATTCGTCCCACCACATCCAAGGGAACTATTGGATGGGTTCCTTTGACGAGGGATGGAGGGCAAATGCTCAGCCGTAGTCATACCTTGTATGACATGACAGAACGCCTGCCGTTGTAAATCCCTTCTCGGTATTGATTCGTTAGTCTGATGAGCCGTGATAGTGTTTTCACTGTCACGGCTTTTTTATGCATATGAGGCATAAATGGGAAGAGATTGCAGTTTGGTTCATAAGGTTTTTTGGGGAACGTCGGTCTTGTACTGGCTGCTGGGCATGCACTTTTTCATGCACAACCCGGGCGGGGCCGGTCTCTATCTGCCCTTCAACGCCTGGGGCTGGATCTTCGCCAGTCTGGTCATGGCCCTGGGGCTGTGGCAGGTCACTCTCAGCCAACGGCTGAGGGTCTCGCCACTGCTGACGGTCCTGTGGCTAGGCGGCTTGCTGATGTTACTGCCCATGGCCTATCCGGGCTTCGAGCTCAGGGACTATGCCATCCCCCGCCTGTTGGGGCTGTTTGCCGGTCTGCTGTTTCTTGCCTGCCTTTACCAGTGGCAACTAGAGCGTCAGATACGGGATCGGTTGCTTTATCTGCTGCTGGGGGCGGTGGCCATCGAGGCGCTGCTCGGCCTGGTGCAGTACTACCTGTTGGTGCCGGGCAACTGGATAGGCTACGACACCCGGGCCAATCGTCCCTATGGCATCTTTCAGCAAGCCAATGTGATGGCGAGCTTTATGGCGACCGGTTTTTCATTGGCGATATGGCTTCAGATGCGAGGGCACGCCAATCCCTGGCTCAAGGGACTGCGTCATGGCGTGATCCTGACAACATCCTTGCTGCTGGTGGTACTGCAGTCCCGGATGGGTCAGCTGGGCGGCGCCTTGGCCCTGATCCTGTTGCTGCCGCAGTTGCATCGCGAGCGGCAACTGGGCCGGGTGCTGGGGCTGGTTGCGCTGGGCATAACGCTTGGGCTGGCATCCCAGTTCTGGATGGCGGGGGTCAGGCGGGGGCTGGAGATGTATCAGTCCGGCGGTATGAGATCCATCTACTGGCCCTATGCCGCCAAGCTGATCGCCGAAGCGCCCTGGACCGGCTGGGGCTATGGCAGTTTCGAGTCCGTATTCCTCCAGCACTACATGGCCGACAAGGCCCTCAATCCCGCCATGGTGCAGATCGAGTACAACCTGGATCACCCTCACAACGAATTCCTCTACTGGGCGGTGGAGGGCGGCCTGGCCCCCATGCTCGGCATGGCGCTGATGGGGGGGGGCTTGCTGTGGCGACTGGGTCGGGCCGGTTGGGTCAAGGGGTCGGCGCTATTGGCGTTGGTGATCCCCATACTGCTGCACACCCAGACCGAATATCCCTTCTACCACGCCATTGCCCTGTGGTGGGCGCTGCTGCTGCTCATTCATGTGCTGGATGCGGAGGTGGAGGAGCAGGCCCATGCCAACTGGCGGGAGTATGTCTGTCATCCCTGGCTGCTGCTGCGCTTCGCGGCCATAGCCATCCCCCTCATCGTCGTGCCCTTTATGCTGACGGCCCTGCATACCGCCTGGGTGGTGACCAAGTATGAACGGGGAGGGTACAAGCAGCCGGCGCTGTTGCTCGACATCGTCAATCCCCTGGCCTGGTTGACCCGGGTGGAGTTTGACGTCAACGCGGTGCGCCTGATGGTGGGTTTGCAGGCCAACAACAAGGCGGAGCTGGAAGCCTACCTCGACTGGGGGCAGGCCTTCGTGCGCCATACCCCCAGGGCCAACATCTACGCCAACATGGTGATCGCCCTCAATGCGTTGGGGCGGGCCGAAGAGGCCGACCGTCTGCGGGCCGATGCGTTGGTGCTCTATCCTGGTGAGCCCTTGCTCACCGGCTCGGCGGCCAAGTCGGTCGCTGCGACCCTGGAGCCCAAACCCTCCTCATGAGCGGGCCGGGCACCACTGTTCCTGACTCCATCACGGCCGCCTCGCGGCCGTGATCATTTCCATCCCAGGCAAGCTCACAGTCAGGATTGGCGCCGTCATTCCGCACCTGATTTTGCTATTTTCAGTGCTTGACGGCGATCGGCCGTTCTGATCTATTACTCTCTTTTGCAGGTAGATCATCATGGC
>NZ_JAPCIY010000082.1:0-17798 GCF_027707645.1 Aeromonas sp. QDB30
ATCGATTGGATCGGACATACTGAGTACAGTGAAACCAGAATAGAGCAATTAGATCACATCTTTAATCTGATTGGTATGACAACCTGGGCCACAGCATCGGCGACGAAGTGCTGATCGCCGTGGCGCGGCGGGTGCAGCATCAGCTCAGGCCCCTGGATCTGGTCTGCCGGCTGGGGGGAGATGAGTTCGTGATCCTCCTGACCCCGATCCATGGGGAGGACGAGGTGCGCGAGGTGATAGGGCGAGTGCAGCAGGCCATGAACACCCCCGTTGTATTGAGTGACGGTCGCCATCTCGGGGTGGGGATCAGCATCGGCTCTGCCCTCTATCCCGAGCAGGGGAAGACGGCGGATGCCCTGCTGCAATGGGCAGACGACGCCATGTATCAAGCCAAACGACAACGCAGGGAGGAGAGAGAAACACGAAAAACGAGCACGTGAAGTTGAACCGGAAATAGTGAAAGGATGATAAGAATGCGCATGTTGAACCCGATCAAAGCGGGCCTGGTGGCACTGTTGCTGAGTGTGCTTGCGGCGTGCCAGAGCCCTCCCCAGGGGCTCACGGCGGAGCAGATCGCCGCCTTGAAGGAGCAGGGATTTCACCTGACCGACGAGGGATGGACCCTGGATATCTCCAACAAGGTGCTGTTCGCCAACAATGTGGGGGCCCTCAACCCCGAGACCCGCCAGGTGGTGGAGAAACTCGGCAAGGCCCTGATTGAGGTCGGACTGAACCGGGCCCGGGTGGACGGTCATACCGACTCCAACGGTGATGAGGCCTACAACCAGCAACTCTCCCTCAAGCGGGCACGGTCGGTGGCCGATGTCCTGGTGTCGGTGGGTATGCCCCAGGGGAACCTGGATATCCGCGGCCGCGGAGAAGAGGCGCCCATCGCCGACAACGCGACCGCTGCCGGACGAGCGGAAAATCGCCGGGTTGCCATCATCATCGGCAATGGCTGACCCCCGTCAGCCGGTATCGGCGCGGCGCTCCCGTCGGGTGCCTTGAATCAACCGCCTGATCCTGTGTGTGCCACCACTCTCCAGTGGGGGAGTGGCTCTCTTCCCTTGTTGTTTCACGCCTTCCTTGCCTGACGCGCTGCTGCTCTGATGGGGACAGAGTGACGGCTCAATCCTTCCCGACTTGATCCAGCACAAATACCTGCAACTGATATTCGTTATCATTTGTGTTATTTACGCAGGGTAACCCCAGTGACGACTCTCCAGCTTTCTTCGACCATGACGGGGCTTTGCACCCCGGATCCCCTCAAATTCGCCTTCACCGCCAAGACGTCGGCCCATGCCAGCCGGGGAGGGGCCGCCCCTCTGATGCTGGACGATGCCGGCTGGCAAGCCTGGTGGCAGCATGAGAGCGAGGCCAAGGCCCGAGCGCTCTACATCCATATCCCGTTTTGCCGCAAGCGCTGCAGTTTTTGCAACTTCTTCGAAAACGGCGCCAATCCGGCGCGCATGAGCCGCTACATGGAGGCACTCTGCGGGTCGCTGCACCAGGCAGCCGAGACGCCGCTCGTCCAGAGCCGGCCTTTTTCGGCGGTCTATGTGGGGGGCGGCACGCCAACCGACATGGCGGCGGGCGATCTCGCCCGCCTGGCCAGCGCCATCCGCCGTTTTCCCCTGACCGTGGATGCGGAGCTGACCCTGGAGGGGCGGCTCAACGGCTTTGATGACGCCAAGTGGCAGACGGCCCTGGCGGGTGGCTTCAATCGCTTCTCGTTCGGCGTGCAGAGTTTTGATACCCGCGTGCGCCAGCAGGCGGCCCGCTTCGATGACAGGGAGACCTTGCTGGCCCGGCTGGCGGCGCTGACCCGCCACAACGAGGCGGTGATCGTGGCGGATCTCATCTTCGGTCTGCCGGGTCAGGATGAGGCCGTGTGGCGCCAGGATATCGCGGATGTGATGGCGAGCGGGGTGCACGGGGTGGATCTCTATCAACTCATCTCCATGGCGGGCACCAACCTGGCGCGCGCAGACGAGAAAGGCACCCTGGGCTGGGCCGCCGATGGCCAGCTGCGGGCAGTCATGTATGCCGACGGGGCCCGGACGCTGGAGGCGGGGGGCTGGGAGCGGCTCTCCTGCAGCCACTGGCGGCGCACCGATGCCGAGCAGAGCCGCTACAACCAGATGGCCAAGTGGGGCGCCGAGATCCTGCCCTTCGGCGCAGGGGCGGGGGGCAACATTCACGGCCACGGCCTCATGTATGGCCGGGATCTGGCGCCCTGGCATGAGGCGCAGGCGGGGGGCGTGCGTGCTCCCGGCATGGTGATGAGGCCCAATCCCGATGCCCGTCTCGACGGGCTGCTGCGAGGGGGGCTCGATACCGGATGGCTGGCGTTGTCGCAATTGCCACAGGGGCTGGTCTCCCACCTGATGCCGCTCTTTGAGGCCTGGCAGCGACACGGGCTGGCACGGCTCTCGGCCGAGCGTCTCGCCCTCACCCTGGCGGGGCGTTTCTGGAACGTGAATTTGCAGGCCGGGTTGTTCGAGTATCTGAGGTGCAATCCACCGGGGGGGAGCAAGGGGGGCGAGAAACCATCCGGCCACCCGGGCAAGATGGCCGGTCATGCCCTGGTATAACGGGCTATCGGAGCACAGAAAGGCGGCGGGGGCCTGGTGAAAGCCCCCGCTTTTTGTCAGCGGTTGTCGACTTCGTCCACCCGTACCCGCAGCGCTCCCTCTGCGAGGGTGGTGATCAGGGTCTGGCCTGCATTGACCTGGGATGCGCGGCGGATCACCTCCCCGGAGGGGGTGCGCACGATGGCGTAACCGCGCCCTAGGGTGGCCAGCGGGCTGATGCCGTCGAGGCGGGCTCCCAGCATGGCGAGGCGGTGGCGGGCGAGATCCTGGCGTTTTGCGATGAGGGCATGGAGGCGCCCCTCGGCAAGCTGGTGACGACGTTTGCCGATGGCCAGCCGCTTTTCGGGGCTTCTGGCCTGCAGGCGCATGGCGAGGCCCGCCAGGCGCCGCTCCCCCTGGTGCAGGCGATCACGCAGGTGCTGCTGCAAGCGGCGGTCGAGCTCGTCGAGGCGCTGGGACTGCTGCTCCAGCCGTCGCTTGGGATCCTGATGATCGAGCCGCTTCTGCAGCAGGACGAAGCCATGGCGGGCGGCGACCTGGTGACGGCTCATGGCCTGGGTGAGCCGCTGGCGCAGGTGCATGAGGCGCTGGGCGCGGGTGCTCCTGTCCGGCGCCACCAGCTCGGCGGCGGCAGAGGGGGTGGGGGCACGAAGGTCGGCGGCAAAGTCGCTGATGGTGACGTCCACCTCGTGCCCTACGGCGCTCACCACGGGGATGGCGGAGCCTGCGATGGCCCGTGCCACCGCCTCTTCGTTGAAGCACCAGAGATCTTCAAGGGAACCGCCGCCGCGTCCGACGATGAGCACATCCACCTCGGCGCGGCGGTTGGCAAGCATGATGGCCGAGACGATCTGGGCGGTGGCGGCGCTCCCCTGCACCTGGGTCGGGTAGATGAAGACGGGCAAGTCCGGGGCGCGGCGTTCAAGCACCGTCAGCATGTCGTGCAGGGCGGCGCCGGTGGCGGAGGTGACCAGCCCGACGGCGCGGGGTTCCCGGGGCAAGGGGCGCTTGCGCCCTTCGTCAAAGAGCCCTTCGGCCCCGAGGCGGCGCTTGAGCTCCTCGAAGCGCAGGGCCAGCATGCCATCCCCGGCGGGCTGCATGGACTCGATGATGAGCTGGTAGTCGCCCCGGGGTTCATAGAGGGAGACTCGCGCCTGCACCAGCACCTGCATGCCATCCTGGGGACGGAACGGCACCCGGCGGTTGTTGCCCTTGAACATGGCGCAGCGCACCTGGGCCGACATGTCCTTGAGGGAGAAGTACCAGTGGCCGGAACTTGGCATCGCCAGGTTCGAGAGCTCGCCGGTGAGCCACACCAGCCCCAGATCCTGCTCCAGGATCATGCGCACGGCGCTGTTGAGGCGGGTGACGGTGAAGATCTGCTGTTGTCTGCTCTGACTGGCGGGTTCGAGGTGATTCAAGGCTGGCCCTGCTGTGGTGTCCGCCGGGGCGGGAGAAACGATGGGGGTCATCTTACCCCAGTTGCGCCCATCTGCCGAGCCATGGGCCCGGCAGATGACGCGGAGCCTAGGCTTGTGCCTTGGCCGACTTGATGGCTTTGGCGGGGCTGGTCACCAGCCAGACCGCGAGGCAGACCACGGCGCCGCCGAACACGAAGCCGCCGGTGAGGGTTTCCCCCAGCACCAGATAGCCCCACAGGATGCCGAAGGGCGGAATGAGGAAGGTGACAGTGAGGCTTCGCAGGGGGCCGATGTCGGCGATCAGCCTGAAATAGAGCAGATAGGCGAAGGCGGTGCAGAGGAAGCCGACCGCCAGCACGCTGGCCCAGACCCCAGGCTGGGCCCAGTCGACGGCGGGGCCGGTCGCCAGGGTGTAGCCGAAGAAGGGAAGCAGGAAGAGGACGGCCCCTATCTGGCTGCCAAAGGCCACCAGTTTGGCGTCCAGGCCTCCCCGCTCGGTGACCCAGCGTCTCGTCAGGAAGCCGGCGCAGCCATAGCAGGCGGTGGCGATGAGGCAGGCCAGCACCCCGATGGCCAGTTGGCCGCTCAGGTCGACCTCCCCGGTGGTGGTGATGAGACCGATGCCCACCAGCCCCAGCATCACCCCGGCCCACTTGCGCAAGGTCAGCGCCTCGTGAAAGAAGGAGAAGCCGATGAGGGCGCCCATCAGGGGCGTGGTGGCGTTGAGGATGGCGGAATACCCTGCGGGCAGCCAGAGGGCCGCCACGGCATACATCAGGAAGGGGACGCCGGAGTTGATGATGCCAAGCACCATGATGGATTTGAGCTTGCCCTGAAACTGCATGGGGGTGCGCAGCAGCAGGAGCATGGCGGCGAGCCCGACGAGGGCGAAGAAGACCCGCAGGAAGGTGGTGTTGACCGAGCCGAACGCCGGCGCCGCGATGCGCATGAACAAGAAGCTGGCACCCCAGATGGCTGCCAGCGCGAGCAATCTCCCGTAATCCGATGGTCTCATCGTTTCTCCCTGAATGAACCGCCCTGTTGCCCGAGATGGCAAGGGGGATTGCATCATGGGGGCAAGTGTCCCCGATGGCAACGGCGCCGTGCAGGAGGCAGGGGCTGACCCTGTGCCCGAGGTGGTCGCGGAGGGCGGCCATCTTGCTCTCCCCGATGGGGGCGCCCCTCACTTCTGCGCCAGGAAATGAAAGCGCTATCAATCACATACAGCCCATGATGAGGTCGACAGTGGTCACATTTTGCGCGTATTGGCCATGAAATGGTCATGGGGGACTCTAGACTGGTCGGGCTCATCTGAAGGCGGGACGTTGCGGATGGGGGAATGCCGGGACACACCGGCATCACACACAAACAATGAAAATAAAGGACTATCAATGGCTAGATGGATACTCGCGGCCGGATTGTTGGGAACCCTGATCACGGCGCCGAGCACGGCGGCGGAGTGGTTCTTCCGGGGCACCGCGAATGGATGGGCGGCGACCGCCATGACGTCGACGGACGGCGTCAATTTTGATACCTGTCAGCGCTTCGTGAGCGGGGATGCCAGCGGCGGCCCGCGCTTCAAGATAGACAGGTACGGCAACTGGCAGCAGAGCTACCCGGCGGCCGACTACGGGGTCAATGCCAACACGGCGTACCAGATCCGCATCAACGCGAGCACCCAGGCGGTGAGCGCGGCGGCGGTGGCCAGTTGCGAGGCCTCGGGGTTTGCCAGCACCTTGCCGCAGCTCAACGTGCGCGGCACCTTCAACGGCTGGGCCAGCCTCCCCATGACCCTGGTAGGGGATCACCTGTGGCAGGTGGAAGCCTACCTGGATGGCAAGGCGAGCCAGCGCCTCAAGTTTGATCAGGCTGGCGACTGGGCCGTCAACTTTGGCGACAGCAACGGCGACGGCGTGCTGGAGAAAAGTGGTGGCGACATCTTTTGGAGCTCCGTGGGCACGGTGCGCATCCAGGTCAACGACCAGACCCTGGCCTACAGCATCACCCCCTTCGGCGACGACAACCAGCCTCCGCTGGCGGTGATCACCCCGGGCGGCACGGTCAATGTGGCGGTGGGGGAGGCGCTCACCCTGAGCGGCAGCGACTCCACGGATCCCGATGGCCAGATCGCCAGCTATCTGTGGAGCAGCGGTGAGACCACCGAGAGCATCGTGGTCAACACCAGCCAGGCGGGCACCTTCACCTACGGCCTGACGGTGACCGACGATCAGGGAGCCAAGGCCAGCAGCAGCGTCAGCTTGGTGGTGGCGGTGCCCCAGGCCGGCGACAAGTGGTACTTCCGCGGCACCCCCAACAACTGGGGCCTCACCGCCATGACCAGTCAGGACGGGGTGAGCTTCTGCACCGAGCAGGCCTTTGGCAGCAACAACCCCCGCTTCAAGATTGACCACAAGGGGGACTGGACCGAGGCGTATCCGGCCCAGGATTACCTGGTCAGCGCCAACACCAGTTATCGCATCTGCTTTGACAGCCTGCGCAAGGCCATCGAGGTGGAGACGCTGGCCGGGGCCGATCTGCAGGCCCCCACGGTGACGGCCACCCCGTCCCCGGGGAGTTATGTGGACAGCCAGTCCATCACCCTGGGAGTGAGCGACGATCAGGACAGCGCACCCGCCGTGCATTTCACGACGGACGGCAGCCAGCCCACCACGGCATCGGCCCGCTATGCAGGTCAGCCCCTGGTGGCGAGTGACAAGGGGAGTGGCACCGATCTGGTGATCCGCACCCTTGCCATCGACGCCAGCGGCAATCAGCGCGAGCAGCGCTTCGAGTACCGTATCGGCGAGCAGGGGGTGGCGAGCGGCGACTTTCGTGCCGAGAGCATCTACTTCCTGCTGACTGCCCGCTTCTATGATGGCGATGCCAGCAACAACTACTACAACCGGGATCGCTACAAGGCGGGGGATCCCCAGTGGCGTGGCGACTTCAAGGGTTTGATCGCCAAGCTCGACTACATCAAGGATCTCGGCTTCACCGCCATCTGGGTGACGCCGCCGGTGGAGAACCGCTCCGGCCTCGACTACCACGGCTACCATGCCTACGACTTCTACCGGGTCGATCCCCGTCTGGAGTCGCCGGGGGCGGGTTACCGGGAGTTCATCCAGGCGGCCCACGCCAAGGGGCTCAAGGTGATCCAGGATGTGGTGCTCAACCACTCGAGCCAGTACGGCCTGCGCGGCAAGACCTGGATCGATCGCCTGCCCGTCAAATACTACGTACCGGCGGGGTCGAGCCAGGGACTCATCAACAATGGCCCCTATCAGGGCAATCTTGGGGATTACGCCAGCGCCAATCGCTGTGACGACGACAACCCGGCGGCGCCCGACTGGTACAAGGCCCGCTGCCAGTCCGATCCGGCGGGCACCCTGCCCCTGGTAGATCCCAAGACCGGCGCCACCGTGCCGAGCGCCGGCTACAACCCCAACCGCTTCTTCGGCATCGACGCCCAGACCTTGGATCCCGCCTGGTATCACCTGGACGGTTTCATGTCCGGCGGTGACTGGGAGAGCCCGCTCGCCCTGCAGCGCAAGCACATGGCGGGGGATTGCATCGATCTCGCCACCGGCAACCAGAACGTCAAGGACTACCTCAACGGCGCCATTCGTCAGTACCTCGACATGGGAGTGGATGCGATTCGTATCGATACCTTGAAGCACATCGAGCGGGACGAACTGCTGACCTATGTCCATGACTGGCAGGCCCACAAGCCGGGGCTGTTCGTCTTTGGCGAAAACCTGGTCAAGGGCACCGGCTGGGGCTCTGAGCTCGCCAACGACAATGCCTCGGCGGTGATACGCCCCTGGTGGTATACCCGCACCACGCCGAACCCGGCCGATCCCCGTGCAGGGGGCGATTCCGGCCTCTCTGTGCTGGACTTCTCGCTGTTCTCCACCTTCCGTGACAACGTCACCCGGGGGAACTTTGGCGGGGTAGGGGGGATTTTCGCCATGGACTGGGTCTATGGGGATGCCACCAAGCTCATCACCTTCTTCCAGAACCACGACGTGGGGCCGGACAACGACTTCAAGTACCGCTACGGCGGGGAAGAGGGGAATGCGGCCATGACCTACAACCTGCTCTGGACGGCGCGGGGGATCCCGACCCTCTACTACGGGGAGGAGGTGATGTTCCAGGCGGGCAAGCCCCAGGACATCGACGGGGCCACCATGACGGTGGATCAGACCGGTCGTGCCTACTACGGAGATGTGCTGGACAACCCCGCCACCCCGAGCCACCCGCTCTATCAGCACATCAAGCGCCTGAACCAGATCCGCAAGGCGGTGCCCGCCCTGCAAAAGGCGCCCATGAGCCAGGTGAACGAGTGGGGGAGCGGCATCAGCTTCGTGCGTGATCTGAGCGCCCAAGGGAGCTACGCCGCCGTGGGCCTTGCGGCCAACTCGGCCCAGCAGATAAACCTGAGTGGCCTGAAGAACGGCACCTACACGGACGCGGTAACCGGTGCGAGCCAGAGCGTCAGCAACGGCAGCCTGAGCTTTGCGGTGCCCGCCTATTCGGCGCGGGTCTGGGTACTGAACGGCCCGGGCAAGGTCGGTGCTGACGGCAAATACCTCAAGTAAGGAAGCCCTGTCACAGGGAGCAGCGAGTCGGCCTTCGGGCCGACTTTTTTATTCTGCCTTCTGCCTATGCCTGAATGGATGCCCCATCCTGATGGGACTCTGGCTGGGGGGGCTGGTGGATGGGCAGGCCTGTGGACTCGCGACCAGCACGCTCATGGGCAGGGGGCTAGAGGGAAGGGAAGTAGTGCATCCGCCGCTCGAGTCACTTCATGCTCTGCATATTGCAGTGCTCGTGGCAGTGAGCAAAGCGGTGCCCATGTCGCCTTTGCGCCGCGGTGCAAGGCAAACTGTGCCACTCGGTTGATCTATATTGGTGCAATTGCACTTTATTGGTGCGATCCATCCACATCCGCCCCTGGAGCCCGCCCCGAAGAAACACGCCGTATGGCCCCCGGATTTCCCCCATGACAGGCATCATCCATGCTGAAAAGCGGCATCGTATCGACATGATCTGCCGAAAAAACGGGCTGTGAAGGGGATACCACGAGGCCTTTCTCGGTGACTCGGGTAAACATGCTGCGCCACTGTGATGGCCGATCACTGAAGTGGTGCATTCGATCTGCACATTGCGCATTTATCAGAATTTAAATCCGATTATTTATGGTATCGCGGACTCTTGTTTTGATTGGCGCTCTTTTTGCTGTGCCTTGTCATCCCCACGATGGCGACATAAGGGGGCGGGGGACGCAAGATTGGGGGGTGGGGACGGCAAGGTGAACGGGCCGCCGCCATCAGCCCCAACGCGGCCTGGTTGTCGGGCAACGGATGCCACCATCACATCGGATCTAAGGAGTCATATGGAAGGTGAAATGACCATGCAGCCAGCGGCTGCGGGCAGGGGGCTGGCCCATACCCTCAAGGACGATGTCTACGGCATGGTGCTCGGGGTCATGTTTATCGCCGTGGGGCTCAATCTGCTCAAGTGTTCCGGCATGATCACCGGTGGCATCGCGGGCATCGCCCTGCTGATCGCCCATGTCAGCACCCTGCCCATCGGCGTGCTCTTCTTCCTGGTGAACCTGCCCTTCATGGTGTTCTGCTACGTCACCATGGGGCGCGCCTTCACCCTCAAGACGCTGATCGTCAACGTCGCCCTCTCGGCGGCCACCCAGGCGGTGCCGCTGCTGCTAACGGTGAGCTATGTCCATCCCCTGTTTGCAGCCCTGGTGGGGGGAACCTTCCTCGGCATGGGGGTCTTGTCTCTGGCGCGCCACAATGCCTCCGTGGGGGGCACCGGCGTGGTGACGCTCTGGCTGCAACGGCGCACCGGCATCAATGCGGGAAAGAGCCAGATGGTGCTGGATGTGCTGGTGTTTGCGCTCTCTCTGCTCACCCTGCCGCTTCCCCTGCTGCTCTGGTCAACCCTGAGTGCGCTGGCCATGAACGCCATGCTGATGAACTGGCACAAGCCGGGCCGCTATCAGGGGAACTGAACCCCGGTCTGGCTGACGGCTGAGAGGGAAAAAAGGCCGTTCCGGGAGACTGGCGGCAGAAAGGGGCTCAACGGCAAAAAAGATCATCTTGTCGGGAAAAACGGCATGGTTACGGCTGAATTTATTGGTTTTTTGCCCTGTTGGTGGCGTTAAATCGGGCTACGCCATAAAAAATTCAAAAAACTTCTTTACCACTGCCAAATGCATGAGTAAAATTTGTCGGCAATATTTTACACCCCCACTCCTCAACGGTGAGATATTGCCATGCTCAGGATTGCCAAAGAAGCGCTGACCTTCGACGATGTACTGTTGGTTCCAGCCCACTCCACTGTTCTCCCCAATACCGCCGACCTGCGTACCAAGCTCACGTCTGCGATCACGCTGAATATCCCGATGATCTCCGCTGCCATGGACACAGTGACCGAAGCCCGTCTGGCTATCGCACTGGCCCAGGAAGGCGGTATCGGCTTCATTCACAAGAACATGTCCATCGAGCAGCAGGCTGCCGAAGTGCGCAAGGTCAAGAAGTACGAGAGCGGCGTGGTCAGCGACCCCGTTACCGTGCGCCCTGACATGACCATCGCCCAGATCAAGGAGCTGAGCCACAAGAACGGTTTCGCCGGTTACCCCGTGGTGACTGACGGCAACCAGCTGGTGGGCATCATCACCGGCCGTGACGTGCGCTTTGTCATCGATCTCTCCCAGACCGTCGAACAGATCATGACCCAGAAAGATCGTCTGGTGACCGTGCGTGAAGGGGCCCCTCGTGAAGAGGTGGTGGCCCTGATGCAAAAACATCGCATCGAGAAGGTGCTGGTGGTCAACGGCGACTTCAAGCTCAAGGGCATGATCACCGTGAAGGACTTCCAGAAAGCCGAGCGCAAGCCCAACGCCTGTAAAGACGAGCGTGGCCGTCTGCGGGTCGGTGCCGCCGTCGGTGCCGGTGCCGGCAACGAAGAGCGCGTCGCCGCCCTGGTGGAAGCCGGTGTGGACGTGCTGCTGATTGACTCCTCCCACGGCCACTCCCAGGGCGTGCTGGATCGCATCAAGGCGACCCGTGAAGCCTATCCTGACCTGCAAATCATCGGCGGCAACGTCGCCACCGCCGCTGGCGCCAAGGCGCTGGTGGAAGCGGGTGTCAACGCCGTCAAGGTCGGTATCGGCCCGGGCTCCATCTGTACTACCCGTATCGTGACCGGCGTGGGCGTGCCCCAGATCACCGCCATCTCCGACGCCGTCGACGCCCTGGAAGGCACCGGCGTGCCGGTGATTGCCGATGGCGGCATCCGCTTCTCCGGCGACGTGGCCAAGGCCATCGCCGCAGGCGCAAGCTGCGTCATGGTGGGCTCCATGTTTGCCGGTACCGAAGAGGCGCCGGGCGAGATCGAGCTCTATCAGGGCCGCTCCTTCAAGTCCTACCGCGGCATGGGCTCTCTGGGTGCCATGTCCAAGGGTTCCAGCGACCGTTACTTCCAGACCGACAACGCCGCCGACAAGCTGGTGCCGGAAGGGATCGAAGGGCGCGTGCCGTACAAGGGCCGCCTCAAAGAGATCATCCACCAGCAGATGGGCGGCCTGCGCTCCTCCATGGGTCTGACCGGCAGCGCGACCATCGACGACATGCGCACCAAGGCCGAGTTCGTGCGCATCTCGGGCGCCGGGATGAAAGAGTCCCACGTTCACGACGTGACCATTACCAAAGAAGCCCCCAACTACCGGATGGGCTGATGAAACGGGGCTCTGCGCCCCGTTTTTCCACCTTTTTTTATCCCGTGCTTTTTGTGACAACATCAGCCTGATGCAGGAATAAAATGACTAAAGACATTCACGCCCACCGTATCCTTATCCTGGATTTCGGTTCCCAGTACACCCAGCTCATCGCCCGTCGCGTCCGTGAAATCGGCGTCTACTGCGAGCTGTGGGCCTGGGACGTAACCGAAGCGCAGATCCGCGAGTTCAACCCGAGCGGCATCATCCTCTCCGGCGGCCCGGAATCCGTGACCGAGGCGGGCAGCCCGCGCGCCCCCGAGTACGTGTTCAACGCCGGTGTGCCGGTGTTCGGTATCTGCTACGGCATGCAGACCATGTCCGAGCAGCTCGGCGGCAAGGTGCAGTCCTCCAACCTGCGTGAATTCGGCTACGCCCAGGTCGAAGTGCTGGGCCAGTCCGGCAAGACCAGCGCTCTCTTGCGCAACATCGAAGACGCCATTGCCGACAACGGCAATGCCCTGCTGGATGTCTGGATGAGCCACGGCGACAAGGTCACCGAGATCCCCGCCGGCTTCACCACCATCGCCCAGACCGCCACCTGCCCCCACGCCGCCATGGCCGACGAAGCCAAGCGCTTCTACGGCGTGCAGTTCCACCCGGAAGTGACCCACACCCGTCAGGGTGCCCGCATGCTGGAGCACTTCGTCAAGGACATCTGCGGCTGCGAGTGCCTCTGGACCCCGGCCACCATCATCGATGACGCCGTCGCCCGCATTCGCGAGCAGGTGGGTGACGACGAGGTGATCCTGGGCCTCTCCGGCGGCGTGGACTCCTCCGTGGTCGCCATGCTGGTGCACCGCGCCATCGGCGATCGCCTCACCTGCGTCTTCGTCGACAACGGCCTGCTGCGCCTGAACGAAGGCCAGCAGGTGATGGACATGTTCGGCGATCACTTCGGCCTGAACATCATCAAGGTCGACGCCGAAGAGCGCTTCCTCTCCGCCCTCGCGGGCATCGACGAGCCGGAAGCCAAGCGCAAGACCATCGGCCGCGTCTTCGTCGACGTGTTCGACGACGAGTCCAAGAAGCTCAAGAATGCCAAGTGGCTGGCCCAGGGCACCATCTACCCGGACGTCATCGAATCCGCTGCCAGCAAGACCGGCAAGGCCCACGTCATCAAGTCTCACCACAACGTCGGCGGCCTGCCGGAAGAGATGAAGATGGGTCTGGTGGAGCCGCTGCGCGAGCTGTTCAAGGACGAAGTGCGCCGTGTCGGCCTCGAACTCGGCCTGCCCTACGACATGCTCTACCGTCACCCCTTCCCGGGTCCGGGCCTGGGCGTGCGCGTGCTTGGCGAAGTGAAGAAAGAGTACTGCGACTTGCTGCGCAAGGCTGACGCCATCTTCATCGAAGAGCTGCGCAAGGCCGACCTCTACAACCAGGTCAGCCAGGCGTTCGCCGTCTTCCTGCCGGTGCGCTCCGTCGGCGTCATGGGCGATGGCCGCAAGTACGACTGGGTCATTGCGCTGCGCGCCGTCGAGACCATCGACTTCATGACCGCCCACTGGGCTCACCTGCCGTACGACTTCCTCGGCCACGTGTCGAATCGCATCATCAACGAGATCAACGGTATCTCCCGCGTGGTGTACGACGTCTCCGGCAAGCCGCCTGCAACCATCGAATGGGAATAAGCGGCTAACGCCCTTTCATCCTTCAAACATAAAAATGTAAAAAAGACGCCCTTGCGGCGTCTTTTCTTTTTCCAATCGTTTGCGGAGCAAAATTCGCTCTCAAGCGGCGATGGTTCTTTTCATTAAATGGATTACTGACTTACCTCCGAATATGATATGAGCGTTCAATTTGGGGGGAAGGTGTCGTGGCCATTTTTGATATTGAGAAAGATGAATTACTCCGCTTTTCCGATACTCAGCTCGAAGAGTTGATCGCGCGCCTTGCCGAGGCTGAGATTGCTGCTCATGGTTATAGTCCTGCCTATGTACACTGGTCAGGCTCTATCAATGCTCCTGATGGTGGTATCGATGTTCATGTTCAAGTGCCTGTTGAAAAAATAAACACGGGCTTTATTGAACGACCTGATACGATCTTTCAAGCCAAAAAGCATCCAATGCCGAGGGCTGCGATAACCTCAGAAATGACCAATGATGGGATATTATCACCGACGATCTCTGAACAAGCGGCAAAGGGAGGGAGTTATATCATCGTTAGCTTGGGTGATGATTGCTCTCCTCCTATGAAAGAGGACCGTCTCGAAGCAATGCAGTATGCGGTAGCGGATTATCCTCATGGGGCCAGTATTCACTTGGATTTTTACGACCGCTCTAAACTAGCGCAATGGTTGCGGCAGCACCCGTCAGTCATGCTCTGGGCCAAAAAAACGCTTGGTCAGGGATATTCTGGGTGGCAGCCATATGGTGCTTGGAGCAATCCGCCTCAGGGGTCAGTAGATACCTTGATTTCAGCGCCAGGGGTGACAATTACTCTGCCATCCGGAAAGGGGCAAAAGCTAGCCATTCAGGACGCTATCGGGCCAATGCGAGAACTGATTAGCTCAACCAATAAAGCTGTTCGTATCACTGGATTATCCGGTGTTGGAAAGACCCGAATCTTACAGGCTCTTTTCGATGAAACGGTCGGAGCAGATGCGCTCGATCGGACTATCGCAGTTTATGTTGATACCGGTGAAAGCCCGGAACCCTCTGCAACAGCAATGCTAGATCGACTGATCGCTGAGGGGCGACGTGCCATTATGATCCTTGATAATTGCCCTTCTGAATTGCACACACTCCTAGCCCGTAAAGTAGCGGCCAAAGGTGCGATCAGCCTGATCACTGTCGAGTATGACATTAGAGATGACAAGCCTCAGACCACAGAGGTCATCCATATAGAAGCGATCGGACCGGAGATGGCTGAGCAGCTTCTTATCCGTCGCTTTCCCATTATTGGTCGGAATAACGCCCGCCGCATAGCCGAATTTGCTGACGGCAATGCGCGGGTTTCTCTGGCTATCGCCGAGAGAGTGGAAGAAGGTGAAAGTTTGGCTCAACTTTCTGACGTTCAGTTATTTGACCGATTGTTTGACCAGCGGAAGAGCCCGGACGATGACCTTCGGGCGCAGGCTGAAATATTGTCTTTGGTTTATTCATTTTCAGTTTCAACGGCTGAGGAAGGTCAAAACGAACTGGAGGTATTGGGTTCTATCTCAGGGTATTCCGCAAACCAGTTGTTCCGAGCAACAAGCAAGCTGTCTGATCGCCATATTGTACAGAAGAGGGCCCATTGGCGGGCCATTTTACCTCATGCCATTGCCAACAGGCTGGCGTCATCGGCACTGAATTGTATTCCGGTTAATCAACTAAGAGCGACTTTTGAAACTCTTGGCAACCAACGCTTACTCATGTCGTTCGCACACAGGTTAGGGCTGCTTCACGATCATCCCGTGGCGAAAGAGATTGTTGAATGTTGGCTTCAGCCCGACGGGCTGTTGGGGCGGTTAACAGAATTAAACGATATATCTGAAAGAATGCTGAATTATATCGCGCCAGTTGCACCTGAAGCTCTGCTAGATAGGATCGAAATGGTGTTGACTACGTCTGATATTCATGACGGTGCAACGAGTGAGAATCTACATACCGCAACCATCATCAATCTTTTACAGCTATTAGCATATGAATCGAGAGCATTCGATCGCTGTATTAGACTTCTTATTCATGTGGCTGGTTATGAGAAAGAGAATGATGACAATAACTCGCTAGGAAGCCAGATAACCAAATTCTTCCAAGCATATCTGTCTGGTACTCACGCTACGTTAGAGCAACGCATTACCATCATGAATGAATGCTTTTCATCGGATGTTCCTAGACGTATAGCGTTGGGTTTCAAGATGCTTGCGACAACCTTAGAAGATCGCTGGACTGGATTTGGAATGAATGCGTTTGGTGCTCGGCCGAGAAACTATGGACTTCACCCCAGTCATGATGAGCTTGTGCAGTGGCGAAGTGCTTTTATCGATGTTGCGGTACAATTGGGCACCTCCGGCGATCCCGCTATTGAGGTTCCCGCGCGTCAAATCATGGAGAATACATTCCGAGGGATGTGGAGCCAGATAGCGATAAGAGAAAAACTGATTGATGCTGCTCGAAAATTACATGCACATCGCCCTTGGGGAGGTGGTTGGAAAGCCGTTCGCTCTACGATCTATTTCGATCATACCGAGCGCAAAAACGCGAATAATGTCGAGTCCATACCAGATAATCTTGCTGCCTTGGAGAAAGAGCTAGAGCCACATGACTTGATTTCGGCAATTAGTACTTATGTTTTGAGCAAGGGGCAAGACTATTGGGCTCTGGATGCCAATTTTGATCATGAAAAAATCCATAAATATGATGAGGCCAGGCAACGACTTGAAGCCAAGGCGTTGCAATTAGGTGAGGAGTTTGCGGCATCAGGTCATAAACTTGATGAGCTGGGGCCAAACCTGTTTTCAAATGGTTGGATGCCTAATACCTATGCATTCGGAAGAGGATTGGCTAAGGGGGGGCATGATTTACGAGCGGGCTGGCAGCAACTTGTCGAGCAACTGGAACCATTGTCCAGGGTAGGTATGAATGTTGCTGTCTTTGGTGGTTTTATCAAAGAGATAGATGCATTTGAACCAGAGTTGGTACAGGAGTTACTCGACTTTTGTGCCCAGCATCCAGTACTCCGTCACTCGCTGGTCTATTTGCATCCTTGGGGTAAATTTACAGAAGTTGATCTAGAGCGTTGTATGATGCTGTTGGATGATCCTGATATTGACCCAAATATGTATGAACCCATCTTATGGCGAGATGAGTATGCATCCTTGCCGAGAGCGAGAATCCTCGAGCTTGCAATGCGACTTCTGAGTAAACCTGGCGGCAGTGATGTGGTGCTGGAGGCGCTAAGCATGCGCCTTCATGACAAAGATGTGATGGTGGATACGTTGGGGCCCGATTTTCGTCAGATAGGTCTTAGGGCCGCAATTTTAAATTTGCCAAAAGATCACAACGATCCTGGTGGGTCAAAAGGCTACAACATGGAGTACGTCATCAATGCTGCATTACGTTTCGATGGCAATGAGCCAGAAAAACAGGAGTGGTTGGACGCAATTTTTGCTGTTGTTGATCTGCACTATGGTTACGTTCATTCATATGAAAGCGCCATTGAGACAACAGCTGCGCTGATGCCAGAAGCATTTTTAAATCGAGTCTTTGAAGGCACTGAAGAGCAACAAGAACGACGGCAGTTTTTTATTTGTAATAGAGGCTTACGATTCTCACCTCTTGCCTATATTAATATGGATTTTCTGATTTCGTGGTGTTGTGCCCGAAATGAGCCCCGCGTATGGGTAGCTATTGCAGCAAGCATTAACTTGTGGGAAAAGGATGGCGAAATTGAAGGGCTCAGGATGTCAGAGTTAGCTCTCAGGCTGCTTGAGTCATCTCCTGACCCTGCTATTGTTCTGGAAATATTCGCCGAAAGTGTCACTCCTTCATCTTGGTCTGGTAGCCGAGCCAAAGTAATGCAGTCCAGAGCGGAGGCAATTCGCAAGTTAGTTGAGCATGACAGAGCAGATATTTCGAGTGCAGCTCAAACTGTTTCAGAGAATTTGGTTCAGTTTATCGAGCGACAGAAAGAGCGAGAACAGCGGGAGGATATGGAGCAAGAACAGCGATTTGAATAAAAATCACCTGTTTCAAGTCCGTAGGGTGCAATGAACAGCGTGAATTGCACCTCTAATTTGGTGTTTCATACCTTGTACAAAAGCCGCTCGGCAAACGGTGCAATGCGCTGCGCTTATTGCACCCTACGTCTCTTCGTCAATTCGCCGGGGTGGTGTAACTGATCGCACGCCCCGTAACCAAAGGAACAGAAGGGGCAATCGGCGCCCCGACTCTGCTAATGCCCCCGCTTTATATCACGGCATGGTATCTATTCACCAGGACGGGGTTGACGGCATCAGTTCTGCCGGGATGGGATAATCTGTCTTCTCGATGCACGCCC
>NZ_JAPCIY010000083.1:0-17545 GCF_027707645.1 Aeromonas sp. QDB30
ACCAGCGGGGCTGACGCCCCGGCGAAATTCCCCTCCCACCTACGTCGGAGGGAGTCCCCTTTCGCATTTAAGATGGAATACCTCCGGTTAGCCATCGACGCCAACCCGTCAATCGGGGCGCTCACTTTTTAGCTTAGCCCGCCCGCGCTCGCCCGGTGTGCAGGTAGACACCTGCGCCCTTGACGGTGCCCACCCTGTAGCAGGTATGCTCGACCCCTTCGGCGCCCTGCCGTGCGGGCGCCGCTCAAACAAGGATGCCGCATGCAAACCAAGGACAAGTGTCTGGCCGCCCTGGTCATTCTCTGCTGGGGACTCAACTTCGTCGCCATCAAGTGGGGGCTGGAAGGCATCCCCCCACTGCTGCTGGGAGCACTGCGTTTCGTCGGAGTCGTCTTCCCGGCCATTCTGCTGGTCCCCAGGCCTGCCATGCCCTGGCGCTGGCTGCTGGCCTATGGCGGTGCGATCAGCCTGGGCCAGTTTGCCTTCCTGTTCTGCGCCATGAAATTCGGCATGCCCGCCGGCATGGCCTCCCTGGTGCTGCAATCCCAGGTGGTCTTCACCCTGCTGTTCGCCATGATCTGGCTCGGAGAGCGCTGGCAGCCCCACCACTGGGTGGCACTGCCGCTGGCGGGAGCAGGTCTTTATCTCATTGCCACCCATGGCGAGGGCAACCTCACCCTCATCGGGTTTGTGCTGACGCTGTGCGCAGCCGCCTGCTGGGGCCTTGGCAACGTCATCAATCGCCAGATAGGTCTGCGCTATCGCACCTCTCTGCCGAGCCTGGTCGCCTGGGGCGGGCTGGTGCCCATCCTGCCCTTCTTCGCGCTCTCCTGGCTGTTCGAGGGGCCCGAACTCATCGCAAGCAGCCTGCTCAACATCCGTTGGCAGGGCGTCTTGTGCGTGCTCTATCTCTCGTTTATCGCCACCTGGCTCGGTTATGGCCTGTGGGGGAGGCTGCTGATGCGCTATCCGGTGGCCCAGGTTGCCCCCCTCTCCCTGCTGGTGCCCTGTGTCGGCATGGTGGCCGCCGCCCTGCTGCTCGATGAACACCCCACTCCCCTGCAATGGCTGGGCTCGGGTCTGGTGTTGCTCGGCTTCGTGGTGCATCTGCTGGGGGGCAAGATGCGCTTCTTGAAGACCCAAACCGAGGATTGACCTCGCCCGGGAAACTTCCCATCATGGGTCAGGCCCTCTTGGGCCCACCCCGTTATTTCGGCAGGACGCCATCATCAGGAGAGCAAGGACATGCGTCATCCGTCATTTTCGATCATCCCCTCTTTACCAGGCATCATGCGGGTCACGGCCATGCTGCTCCCCTTCTGCTGGAGCCCGTTCGGCTGGAGTGCCACCCTGCCGGCAGATCTCAAATGGGAGAACAACGACACCGATCCCGTCTATGCAGACCCCGAGGCCAAGCGAGGCGGCACCTTCCGGGATTTCATGTCGAGCTTTCCGCTCACCTTGCGCAAATACGGACCGGATTCCAACGGCGGCTTTGCGGCCTACGTGCGCGAGACCAACCTGCCGCTCCTGAGCACCCATCCCGTGACGCGCAATCCCATCCCCATGCTGGCCAACCAGTGGGCTTTCGGCGCGGATAACAAGACGCTCTATTTTCGTATCAACCCCAAGGCCCGCTGGTCGGACGGCCAGCCCGTCACTGCGGATGACTGGGTCTTCACCCTCAAGATGATGCGCAGCAAGGAGATCAACGACCCCTGGTACAACAACTACTACAGCACCCAGATAAGCGAAGTGACCAAGTTTGACGATCACACCCTCGCCATCACCAGCGGCACCGAGAAGAGCCGGGAAGATCTGCTCGAAGCTCTCCCCTTCACCCCGGAGCCCAGCCACGCCATCAAGCTGACCGCCAACTGGGTCAAGGAGTACAACTGGAAGGTGCTGCCGGTCACCGGCCCCTACCAGATTGGCGAGCTCAGGAAGGGCAAGTCGGTGACCTTCGACCGGGTCAAGGATTGGTGGGGGAACGACGAGCGCTACTTCCAGCACCGCTTCAATCCGGATCGCATCGAGATCAAGGTGCTCAGGGATCAGAACATCGCCTGGCAGCACTTCCTGCGCGGTGAGCTCGACACCTTCCCCCTCGTGATGCCCAACTGGTGGCACGACAAGAGCAAGACCGCCGAATTCGAGAAGGGCTATATCGAGCGGCTCTGGTTCTACAACCAGACGCCTCAGCCCCCCATGGGGCTCTATCTCAACACCGCCGATCCCTTGCTGAGCAATCTCGACGTCAGACTCGGCATCCAGCACGCCCTCGCCCTGGACAAGATGATCGCGACCCTGCTGCGGGGGGACTACCAGCGTCTCAACACCTATGGCTCGGGCCAGGGTGATTTCACCAATACCGACCTCAAGGCGCGCCCCTTCGATCCCGCCCTTGCTCGCGAATTCTTTGCCAAGGCGGGCTTCACCAAGACCGGGCCGGATGGCATCTTGCGAAATGACAAGGACCAGCCCCTCTCCCTCAGCATCACCTACACCACGGCGGAACATGCCCAGCGTCTCACCCTGCTGCGGGAAGAGGCGAAAAAGGCGGGGCTCAACCTCGAGCTCAATCTGATGGATGCGTCTGCCGGCTTCAAATCCATGCTGGAGAAAAAACACCAGAGTGCCTGGATGGCCTGGAGCGGTGGTCGTTATCCCGCCTATTGGGAACACTTCCACAGGGTCAATGCCAACAAGCCCCAGACCAACAACATCATGAACATCGATGACGACAGGATCTCGGCCCTGGTGGAGCAATACGACAAGGCGTTCGATTTCGGCAAGAAGGCCGACCTCTCCCGCCAGATCCAGCAGCGACTCTATGAGCTAGCCAGCTTCGTCCCCGCCTATCAGGTGCCCTATACCCGGGCCGGCGCCTGGCGCTGGATACGCCTGCCCAAGGTGCCGGCAACACCCCAGAGCGACTTGCTCTACTGGCCCCTCGACGGCTCCAACTCGGGTTACAGCTTCGGCGGCCTGCTCTGGATTGACGAAGCGGCAAAGGCGCAGACCCGGGCCGCCATCAAAGGGGGGCAGACCTTCCCGCCAGTGACCATCACGGATACCACCTACCAGCAAAAATAGGGCAGCTGGCACCGTCAGCCCTAAAACAAAAGACCCCGCACATTGGCGGGGTCTTTGTTACAACCGGGATGGCACCAGGCAGAGGGCATTCAGCTGCGTTTGGCCTGCTTTTGCGCAATGGCGTCGGCGACGTCGGCCGGGTCCAGCACAATGCCTTCCTGATCCGGCGTCGGGAACACGGCCACGCAGAGATCATCCTGCTCCATGCCGTCCACCCAGCGATCCAGCCACACCTTGAGGGTGATGGACTGCGGCTTGCACTCGGCCCACTCCCCTTCGGCCCAGGCCTTGGCGTAGTCGGGATGCGGCCATACCGGGATGCAATCTTCCTCTTCGGTCGTCAGCATCATGACGCCGTGTTCGTCGGTCAGGACAAACAGCTCTTCGTGCTCGACCAGCTTGCTGATGAAGTGATCAAAGCGGTAATCGGCGTTCAGTTGCAGCGCGGCATTGCGCTCGGTGTCGCTAAGTTCATAGCTCATCGGTCAAGTCTCTCGTTCAATAAAGGGCGACATGTTCACATCTTGCCGACCCCTTGTCCAGCAGGAGTAATAGGTCATCCGTCTTTCCATCGCCTCACCCCAGCTCGGGGGTCAACAGCCGGAGTCCCGCGGTCTCACCCAGTCGCTCCCTCAGCCAATAGGCGGACTCCACCTCCACAAAGCAGAGCTGATCCCGCCCCGCAGCGACCCCCACCATGATCTGCTCAAGCCGTGCTTGCTGGGCGGCACTCCAGGCAGCAACCAGCTTGCCGCCATGGGCCTCGTCCACCACCTCACGGCGCAGCTCGAACAGGTTATCGGTGATCGGGCTGTTTATCTTGCTCGGGTGGCGCCAGTACATCTGCAGGTTGTCCAGCATCTCCTCATCGTAACTTGCCAGCGCATCGAGCTCCGGCGTCTCTTTGCTCTGGGCCGCGAATTCACACCAGCCTGCCGACAAGGTAGCCAGACTCTGGGCATCCTTGCCATGCTGACGCAGGGTTGTCACGTCTTCCCCACGAATGGCCGGCAGCCAGAGATCTCCTTGATGTTGCGCCAGGAGAGGGAGCAGCAAGGAGGGAGCATAAACAGGAAAACGGGGACCCAGAGAGTGCAGCAGAGAGACCAGAGTAACAGTGATCATGAGACGCGCCTTGAACAAGATGACCTGGCATCACGCCTGGTCATGAGGGTGAACGAGGGTGCCATTCTAGCATGTTTGCCTTGCTGGGGGCGTTTGCGTCCAGCCGGGCCGGTGATAGATAGCGTCCAAAAAAGCAGCGTTTGAACCAGAGCGGCCCCGATAAAGGCCAATTGTTTGAGCCAGCGCCCACTAAAGAGGCACCGGGGATGCTAGGTTGCATACATCTTTAGCGTAAGGAGTGCATCCATGAGTGGGATCAACCAGGTTTCTGACGATTTTGTGAATGAGCTGAAAATACTGGCGTGTTTTGATCCGGCCAACATGAGCCTGGGGATCAAGCTGCGCAGCGACATGTCGGAAGCGCTTTGCCAGGCGGCAGCGCGCCTGCACAGCCAGGGCCTGATCACCGCAGCAGATGGCGGCTATCTGACCCCTTTCGGCATGACCATGCTGGAGCATCTCCAACACCTGCTGGTCGCACTCAAGCCGAATTGAGCGGTTGTGGTGCCCAGAGCGAGAAGTTGAGCAACTCCCAGCGCTCTCCTTGTCGCAGCAGACAAGCAAACAGCAAAGGACCTTCGGGTCCTTTTATCTTGCCATCGACCAGCCACTCTCCCGCCCGTTTTGGCACCGGCTGTACCCTGATCTCATCGGGTTTCACCGCGTTTCCCAGACGAACATGTACAAACTGTTGACACACGGACACGGCATCATTCACCGCAGGATCCGGCGTTGGCGGGCTGGCCTGACCGGTCAACGCCACGGTCAGCAAGAGGGATGCGAGCAGGGTCATGACGCGTATTGATGAAGCCATGAAAACAAAAAGCCGTGGCACCAGAGGTACCACGGCTTTCTTAAATTCTGCAAGAATTACAGAGCAGTTACGTTCTCAGCCTGCGGGCCTTTTTGACCTTGGGTCACAGAGAACTGTACGCGCTGACCTTCAGCCAGGGTACGGAAGCCGTTACCTTGGATGGCGCTGAAGTGAACGAAAACGTCCGGGCCGTTTTCTTGCTGGATGAAGCCAAAACCTTTGGTTTCGTTGAAAAACTTAACGGTACCGGTGATCATGTTAGACATATCTTTAAACCTGTATTCAAAATAATTACTTATGCTTTTCAGCGGGTAAAGCTCAAAAAACGGGATTACTTATGAACAACAGGAAAAGATGTAAAACATCATATTCATTGACATAACTATCGCCCTTTCAAGCTGGTTGAGATTATACGTGCCTTTGTCGATTACGCAAACAAATTTGTACCCCGCCAGCGGCGGGGTACAGCGGTTTAGACCTGTGCCGACTCCAGTGCCTGGACCAAGGCTTTGAGGAAGCGAGCCGCCTCTCCACCGGTGCAGGCTCTGTGGTCAAACGTCATCGACAGGGGAAGTGCACGCACCGGGCGCGCCTCGCCGTGGATGAACACCACCTTCTCGAACAACTTGCCCGCTCCTATGATGGCCACCTGGGGTGGTGTGACGATGGGGCTGGCGTAACGGCCTGCGATGGCGCCAAAGTTGGTGAGGGTGATGGTTGCCCCCTGCAGCATTTCCCGCGGCACGGCACGGGCCTTCACATCGGCGATCATCCGATCCAGTCCCTGCCGTATGTCAGCCGAGTCCCGTTCAGCCACGTTCTCCATCACGGGCACATAGAGCCCATGCTTGGAGTCAACCGCGATGGCCACATTGACCTCCCTGAACAGACGCCGCGACAGGGTCTCTCCGTCAAACCACGCATTCATGGAGGGTTCGGCCCGACACGCCACGCCGATCGCCTTGATAAGGCGCACTGTCACATCTTCATCCGGGCGCCAGTGGCGCAAGTCCACTTCGTCGGTGATGCTCACCGGCACCACAGTCCGGTGCGAGAGCTCCATCGCCTTGGCCATGGCCCGGCGCGAGCCTTTCAGGAATTCGTTGCCGCTCTCCTGCTGGGCCTCGAACGCCTGCTGCACATCCTGCTCGGTCACCATGCCAGCGCTGCCGGTTCCCTTGACCTTGTCGATATCCAGCCCCAGTTTTTGCGCCAGCAGACGGACCGCTGGCATGGCTTGCACCAGCGTGCCGCCGGGCGCCATGGCCCCCACCACGAAATGATCCTCGATATGCTGCTGATGGGCGCTGACCTTGCCAACGACGGTGCCGTCATCCTCGCCCCCTTCAAACTCCACCAGCGGTGCCCCGATGTGGAGGATGTCCCCCTCCTGCCCGCACAATCTGGCGATGACCCCGGCCACCGGCGAGGGCACATCCACCAGCGCCTTGGCCGTCTCCACCGACAGCAGCACCTGATCTACCTGCACCGTATCACCGGCGCTCACCTTCCACTCGACGATCTCGGCCTCGGCCAGTCCTTCGCCCAGATCCGGCAATTTGAAAAATTTCATGACCTGCTCTCCCTCTGCTGGGACATCACCAAACATTGACAGACACCATGGAGCCCTGTGGCCCAGGCACTTGCGCATCCGTACCTGTCGCGCGTCATAGCCACTGGTTCTCCATCAGTTGCCGAGCTGCCTGCGCGATCTCCTGCTCGGTGATGAGGTAATACTCCTCGTTGCGATAGTAGGGGACGGCGGCATCCACGCCGGTGAGGCGTCTTGGCGGCGCCTTGAGGGCAGTCATCGCCTCTTCGGTCACCTGGGACACGATTTCGGCCCCCACCCCAAAACTGCCACAGGCTTCGTGTACTACCAGCAACCTCCCGGTCTTGCGTACCGAGGTCAGGATGCTCTCCATGTCCAGGGGTTTGATGGTGGCAAGATCCAGCACCTCGCACTGGATGTCCTGCTCCGCCAGCAGGTTCGCCGCCCGCATGACTTCCTGGATGCAGGCTCCCCAGGCCACCACAGTGATGTCCCGGCCGGGACGCAGGGTGAAGCAGACATCCAGCGGCAGGCCGATGCCGTCATCCACCACATCCGACTTCATGGAGCGATAGATGCGATCCGGCTCGAAGAACATCACGGGATCCGGATCCCGAATGGCCGACAGCAGCAGGCCGTAAGCCCGCTTCGGGCTCGAAGGGATAACGACCCGCAGCCCGGGGATATGGGCAAACAGGGCCTCGACGCTCTCGCTGTGGTGCTCGGGCGAATGGATGCCGGCACCATAGGGGGAGCGGTAAACGATGGGACAGGTGACGCGGCCACGGGTCCGGTTTCGCATCCGCGCCGCCTGGCAGATGATCTGCTCCATGCCCGGGAAGATGAAGCCCTGGAACTGGAATTCGGCCACGGGTTTGAGCCCCTGGGTCGCCATGCCCACCGCCACACCGGCGATGAGTCCTTCGGCCAGCGGCGTATCGATGACCCGCTTGAACCCGAATTTATCGCGAAGCCCCACGGTGGCGCGAAACACACCGCCGTTGACCCCCACATCCTCCCCCAGTACCACCACATCAGGATCGCGTGCCATCTCGTGGTGCAACGCCAGATTGATCGCTTCGAGCAGCGTGATATCGCTCATAGTCCCTCCCCGCTCTGCTGCATACCCTTGGCGATGATGCGCTGGCGCTGGGCAAGATAGGCCTTCGGCAGCTCGGCAAACTGGTAATCGAGCAGGGTCTCCGGCGCCTGGGGCGTGATGGCCTCGTAGGCGGCAACGGCGCGTTCCACTTCCCGGCCCGCCTCTGCCAGCAGCGCCTGTTCCTGCTGCTCGTCCCACCAACCCCGTTCAAACATGAACTGGCGCAGCCGCTTGACCGGTTCCCTGGCCCAGGCCGCTTCCACCTCGGCGCCGTCACGATAGCGAGTCGCATCATCGGCGGTGGTGTGATCCCCGAGCCGGTAGCTGACGGCTTCGATGAGCGTCGGCCCCTTGCCGCTGCGAGCCCGCTCGACGGCGGCGCGGGTCGCCTCATAGACCGCCACCACGTCATTGCCGTCCACCTGAAGGCTGCGCACCCCGGCTCCTATGCCCTTCTGGGCCAGGGTGGGCGCGCTCGACTGCAACTTGCGCGGCACCGAGATGGCCCACTGGTTGTTGTTGATGATCATCACCATGGGGAGATGCCAGACACCGGCACAGTTGAGCCCCTCGAGAAAGTCTCCCTTGGAGGTGCCGCCATCGCCGATGGTCACCACGGCGACCCTGGGCTGGTTGCGCAGCTTGAAGGCGGCCGCGATGCCGGCAGCATGGGTGATCTGGGTGGCGATGGGAACGCAGATGGGCAAGTCTTCCGACAACTCGCCATCGGCCTTGTAGAAGACACTGCCCCGTTCATCGCCGCCCCAATACTGCAGGTTCTGCTCCATGGGCACGCCCCTCACGTAGAGAGTGGGCATGTCCCGGTAGTAGGGCACATAGACATCCTCTGGCTGCATGGCGAGCCCGACCCCGATCCCCACCGCTTCCGCCCCGAGATGGGAAGGAAAGGTGCCGAGTTTGCCGGTTCGCTGCAGTGCTATCGCTTTCTTGTCGTAACTGCGCACCATCACCATGTTGCGGTAGAAGGTGTGCAGCATCGCCTTGTCCAGCCAGGTCGGCAGTGTCGCGACCGGGCGCCCCTCCTCATCGAGGTAACGAAGGAAGGGGATGTCGACATGGGTCATAACTGGCTCCTTGCCGTTGTCAGCGTCACCACCATGAGGTGACATTTAAAATGTAAACAACATGTTAATCAAAGGGCAACGAGATTCATCCAGGTAAGACCAGTAGAAACTTCTTTTATTTTCGAAGGTAATCGGAATTTTCGGCGAGCAGAAACAAAGAAGGGAGCCTGTTCAGGCTCCCTGTCATATCGAGTTCGGGATCACGCCCATCACCGCCATGCTGCTTGCCACCGCCCGTGGCGCAGGATCAGCATGACAAAAAGGCGTCAATTCACTCCCACAAACGGGTGGGTACCACCAGCAGCATGGTGCGCTGTCCGATGGCCACGTTGGCGTTGGGGAAGACCACCGCCTCCCGCGGTTTCTCTACCCTGTATTGCCGATCCCCATCTTCTGCCAGCACAAAACCCTGGGGAAATTCGGTGAAATTGTCCACATCGCTGGCAAACAGGAAGCGGAACTGCTCCGACTGCTTGTTGATCACCCGATCTATGGCAAAAAGGGTGAAGTCATCGGCTCGCCAGGGCTCGAGGGCCACCTCATCCCGGGTCACCAGCTCCTGCAATGTCTGGCGCACCTCGATGAAGCGGGTCATGTCGTTTTCACCGAAGGGCCGCACCTTGCCCAGCTCCACCGTAAAGGCATGGGCGCCGTGCTGGTGCGAGCTGTAATAGCTGAAGGTGGTGGTCGGGCCGCTCGAGAGCAGTATGGTGCGCACGCCGCAGGCACCGAGGAAACGTACCTGCTCCTTGCAGTGGGGGCGTTCGTGGGGGAAGGGATAGACGGCAAACTTCTCGTGGCGCGAGCCGCGAATGGCGGTATGCAGATCGTAGTGGTAACGGGGCCTGCCCGAGTCGGCAAAGAAGCGGCTCACATACTGCTCCAGACGCATGGCGCGGATGCGCTCCCGGTTGCACAGCCCCTCCCCCTTGCTGTGGGCGCCCGAGAAGAGGCGGTTCATGTTCTCTTCCACCTCCCTCACCCCCTGGTTCATGGCGGCGGGGTTGCCAAAGAGGAAGAGCACCCGGTGACGAACCTTGAGCTCCTCTGCGAGCAACCGGGTCAGCAACTGGTTGCAGATCTCGATGGGGGCGGTCTCGTTGCCGTGGATGCCGCAGGAGAGGACGATGTCCTTGTGCCCAGGTTGCCCCGCCTCGGAAGCGGGTTCCAGGCAGATCACGCCGGTATCCCACACGCTCACCCGGGTACCGTCGGTCAGATTGAAGGCGAAAGGCTCGAGCTGCCACTCATGGCGGCGCGTCAGGGCCAAAAAGTCATGCTGGGGAATCATCCGTCTCACCCTTTAGTCTGGAATGCCATGGCCGGATTATACGCAAGGCAACCGGGCTTAAAATCAGTTTTTAAACAAATTCAAACAGTAAGAATACAAAAGTGGCGAAAATGAGTGACAACTCATGCAACAGGATCAAGCGGGGGGAAACACGGGAGAGGGAAAGCGGTGAACGGGTATCGGCAGGTGAAGGCAGCATGCCTTCGGCAGACTGGTGGGCATCATGCCCCTGGTATCAGCAGAAAAACAAGGCATCCATGCCCGGCTGATCAACCACGCCAGAACGGCTTGGTGGTCTCTTGATAGCGGTCGGCTTCGTTCAGACCGATGTCCTTGAGCAGGTAGGCGGGCAGCTCGGAGAGCTGGCGACGGCTGCGGCTGCGTTCCAGCCAGGTCAGGACGGTCATCTTGACGCGAGCAACCAGATTCGATTCGCTGGAATGCTGGTAACCGGCTTCGGTATAAGTCATGTTGGCCATGATATGGCTCCTCTCTCTAGTTCTGCGCAAGGCTCGGATTTGATGCGCAAAGCTTAGTCAGGGCGGGGAAGTGCCTCAATTGACGAATTTTGATACATAACATTAGTAAAAGTAATGGTTGATATCGCTAAGGAAAGAGTCATAAACATATGATTTTAAAATGAAATAATGCTGAAACTTTCCCCCTGTCAGCCTGGCAGCATTTTCTCCTGCGCCACCCACTTCTAACTATGCACTTTCCCACGCTAGCTATGCACAGCACGACGGCGAGTCAGCAGGGTGCAAACTCTCGGCCACCAGAGTTTGTTAACAAATAGATCGCAAAAAGATCGTTATTTAACAAAAAGATACGAACAGGCAACCTGAACCGGATGCCCCCATGTCACCCCCATCGTCAGGGTGGCACCGGACACTTGGCACCCTGCCATCATACTGGTATGGTTATTTATACAGTGGTTTATCATGCTGCCTCCCCACGTTGTCCCAATACCATGCTGAACAGGGGAGCGGCACACACACAGGATCTGCCGATGGACACCTTTACCCCCACCGCCGCCCTGCGTCAACAGATGGCCCTGCTGGAGGCGTCGCTGGCACGCCTTGCCCGGCAACTGGGCCAGCTCGACCTGCTGGAGGCTCATGTCTATCCCCTCCCGGCCGTGGCCCAGGGGGAAGAGCATGAGCCCATCGAGGCCATCGAGGTGGGCTATCTCTCGGGCGAGGCGGCCCTGGCCGCCACCCTCGCCGCCTTTCAGGACCACAGCGCCCGCCCCGGCTGCTCCACCAAGGCGACCCACCGTCTGCCCGGCTGGCTGCGCTTTCCGGCCGCCTGCGCCAGGGAGCTGGCCCCCGTCATCGAGGAGATCAACGCGCACAAGCTCGCCTTCAAGGCCATGGTCCAGGCGGCGGGCGGGCGGGACGAGAAGTTCGAGCTGGTGCACGGTGCCCTGCCCGGCGTCATCACCCTGCAGGTCTATCGCAAGCTGACCTGGCTTCAGGGGGATCTCCATTCGCTGGGCTTCACCTGGGCCGACAAGCAGAGCATCAGCCGCCTCAGCCGGGAGCAGGTACTGGAGATGCTGGAGCGCAGCCGCCGGTATGTACCGGCGCTCTTTGACAACGAAGAGTGGAGCAAGATGGTGGATCAGGAGGTATACGACATTCGCCGCCTGCCGGCGGATGCCGGCCTGCGGATCCGCAGGCCGGTCAAGACCCACCCCATGATCAACCTGCTCTGGCAGGACAGGGAGCCCCGCAAGCAGCAGATCAAGGCGAGCCTTCCCCTGCTGCTCTGCTCCGATACCCAGCCGGCCGTCACCCATCTGGGCCACTACCCGCCCAAGCTGCGCCAGGCACGCCGGGATCGCAAGATTGGCGGTGACCCCATCATAGAGCGGCTGCACCTCTACCTCTATCAGGGGTAGTGCAGGCTCGGTACCGCCACAAACGACAAGGGGAGCATCACGGATGCTCCCCTTGTCACATCGGGCGACAGCCCATCGCCGTCAGCTCATCAGCAGTGCCCGCAGGCTCTCCACATCCAGCCCCTTCACCTCGGACTGGCCGCTCAGGAGGCCGTCGGCCAGTGCCCGCTTCTCGTCGTGCAGCGCCACTATCTTCTCCTCCACCGTCTGCTCGCACACCAGGCGATAGACGGTCACCGGCTGGGTCTGGCCCATGCGGTGCGCCCGATCGCTCGCCTGATCCTCCACCGCCGGGTTCCACCAGGGATCGAGGTGCAGCACGGTGTCGGCCTGGGTCAGGTTGAGGCCCGTGCCCCCCGCCTTGAGGCTGATGAGGAAGAGCGGCACCGTTTCGTGGCGAAAACGCAGGATGGACTCCTGACGGGACTTGGCCGAGCAGCCCCCATCCAGATAGCAGTAGTCCCACTGCCGCTGCTCGATACGGCTGCGCAGCAGGCTCAGCAGATCGACAAACTGGCTGAACACCAGCACCCGGTGGCCGCCGTCGATGGCTTCGTCCAGCAGCGCCATCGCCTCGTCCAGCTTGCTGCTGGTCTGGGACCACTCCGGCATCACCAGCTGGGGGGAGCAGCAGAGTCGGCGCAGCCGGGTCAGGCCGCTCAGCACATGCATCAGGGCACGGCCATCGGCACTTTGCACCTGCTGCACCACCTCGCGCCGGGTCGCCTCGTAGAGCTGACGCTCCTCGGGGGAGAGGCTGATGTGATGGATGATCTCGGTCTTGTCCGGCAGCTCCGTCAGCACCTGTTGCTTGAGGCGGCGCAGGATGAAGGGGCTGATCACCGCCCGCAGCATCGCCATGTGCTGGGGATCCTTGACCGCCTTGCCAAAGCGGCGCTTGAACTCCCCGAGGCTCCCGAGCAGGCCGGGGTTGATGAAGCTGAACAGGCTCCACAGCTCCCCCAGATGGTTCTCGATGGGGGTGCCGGAGAGGGCGAGGCGAAAATCCCCGTCGAGCTGGAACAGCAGCTTGGCGCGCTGGGTACCGGCATTCTTGATCTGCTGTGCCTCGTCCAGCACCATGCTCGACCAGCGGCGGGACTTGAGCGCCTGGGAGAGACTGCCGAGCATGCCGTAGTTGACCAGGACGATCTGTCCGGCCCTGGCCCCCTGGATCAGGGTCTCCCGCTCGGCGGGATGGTCGAACACCACCACCTCGAGCTCAGGGGCAAAGCGGGCCACCTCCTCCTGCCAGTTGGTGACCACTGACTTGGGCACCACCACCAGCGCCGGGCCCAGGTGCTGGCGCATGCGCAGCACGATGAGGGCCTGCAAGGTCTTGCCCAGGCCCATGTCATCGGCCAGACAGGCGCCAAAGCCGTGATGGGCCAGGGTCGCCATCCAGCGTACCCCTTCCTTCTGATAGTCCCGCAGCGCCGTCAGCAGCTCGGGGGGACAGCTCACCTCCTGCTGCCACTCCTGCTGAAGGTTCTGCCAGGCGGCATCCCCCTCGGTGGTGATGACGGAGAGCAGGCGGGCCAGTGGATAGGCCAGCTTGTTGTTGATGCGCTGCTCGTTGTCCAGCATGGCGCCGAGCACGGTGAGGCGTTCCACCAGCTTGTCGCTCAGCATCAGGCTGGTCTTCTCGTCGAGCTGCACCGTACGCTGGCCCGGGGTCAGCTGGCGCAGGATGAGGCGAAGATCGAGGATCTGGTGCTCGTCCAGCGAGAGCGCCCCCTCCACCTGGAACCAGTCCTGACGCCGCTCGATGCGCAGGCTCAGGGCCGCTTCATCGAGGCTCTTGAGGCGGGCGCTGTCCTGGTGCCAGTGCACCACCACACCGGCGTCCACCAGCTCGGGCAGGGCGTTGACCAGGGTGAGCGCCTGCTCCCCGTCCAGCTTCCACTCGTTGCCGGGCAGGCCGATGGGCAACTGGTTGCGAAGGCGCTGGGCATCCTCTTTCTCGGCAGCCAGATCCCGCTGCCAGTAGTGATACTCCCGGATACCCTGGCGCACGATGGCCTCCCCCTTGCCCAGAGGCAAGGGAGGCAGGTCCCCCTCCCGGGTCACCAGCTGGACCACGAGCTGCCCCTCCTGCCAGTCGAGCAGGACGGAAGGAACGCCGGGCCAGGGGGCCAGCTCGGCGTTGCCCCTGAGCCCCGCCACCTGGCTGTGCCAGGGAAGATCGGGGATCGCATCCAGCGTGCGTTGCAGCTCCTCGAGCCCGGCCGGCGGCAATGCCGGAATGGCCTCCAGGGCCGGTAATCTGTCCAGAAGTGCCTGCGGTGTCAGAATAAGCTGCCACAAATCCTGAGCCAGGGGGACGATATGCGCACCACGGGCGGCGGGAGCAGGATGTAGTCTGGCACTCATGCCCTCCCCGCTCTGTACCAGTTGCAGCAGGGGGGCGCTGACGGCCAGTTGCAGCTTCTGCCCCTTGGCATTGAAGAGGCGAGGATGGTTTGCCAGGGGCACCCAGGCATCCCGGGGCAGCTTGCCCATGTTGCGCGGCAGGGTGCGCACCAGTGCCCAGTCCGCCTCGTCCAGCAGGCTGGCGTACTGGGTGGAAAGCAGAGCCGGATCGACCCTTCGCCCGGCGGTCCACTCCCCCTTGGTGCTCTGCTTCTGGATCTTGCACTCAAGCTCAGGCCCCTCTGCGTGGAGCAGCCAGACCAGCCGCTCCTGGGGCTTGCGCACCCCGCTCGAGCGTCCCAACCCCTGCAGCCAGTTGAGCCAGCTTGCCGAGGCGGGGGCCTTGCCTTCCTCCTCGGTGGCATCCTCTTCCTCCCCTTGAGCAGGACGCAGCGCGCGCAGGGGCCAATGGGCGGCCTCCCGGCCCAGCAGGAGTCGCAGCAGATCCTGGCAGAAGGCCATCAGTCGATGCCGGGGCTCGGCGTCCAGCACGTGGGAGAGGTCCCACTTGTGCAAGATGGTCACCTGGGGGCTCTGCTCGCCGTGGCGCGCCAGGGCGCAGAGATCGAGCCAGAGATAGCCCCAGTGCAGCTCCTCCAGCGGCAGTTGCAGGGTATCGAACAGCCCCACCGCCTGACCGTGACGATCGCCCGCCCACTGTCCCAGCAGATCCGCCAGCAGGGGGGAGTGATGGCCCAGGCTGCGCTGCCACTTCTTGCGCTGTTCGCTCCCCTGCACGGGATCCGCCTGCTGCAACCAGCCGAGCCAGAGCAGGGCGCTGAACATCCGGGGCCAGGGCGACGCCTCTTGCCCCTGCCACTGGCCAAGCGCCCCCAGCAGCCGCTCGGCCAGGGGTTGCTCATCCCCCTGCTGCGCCAGTTGTTGCAGCGCAGGCCAGTGAGTGGTTACCTCGCCGCCAAAGGGGCCGCAGAGCCACTCCCATTCTCGGGCGCGAGCCTGGATCTGGCCAGAGAGCGCCGGGGAGCAGGAGGTGACCAGCGTTGCCAGCGGCCAGCCCTCGTCAGGCTCTGCGTCAAGCAGGGCCTGCAGGGCGAAGTGCTCGAGCAGCAGGGCCTGCCAGGCGGGGCTGGAGCCTGCCAGCAGGCGGGGAGCATCGGGGAGATCCAGCAGGCTCAGGAGCTCGGCACTCTGGTAATAGGCCGGGATCTGCCCCGCGTCTCCCAGACAGAGCTCGCGCACCACCTCCTGTGCCCGCTCCAGGCCCGTGACCGAGGGGATGCGGGACCACTTCGGCATGGGGCACTCCCCCGCGCGCACCGCCAGGATCAGGGTCAGGGTTCCCTCTGCCGTCAGACTCCACTGCTGCTCCGTTCGTTGACGGACAAGCCCCCACTGCTGCAACTGATCGAGGGTGTCGAGCAGCGCACGCCCGGGTGCGCCCGGGGCATAGAGGGTGTCTTGCAGGTAACGAGTGCTGGCGGCGCGCTGCAATTGCAGCTCGCACAGCAGGGCATGGCAATCTGAAGAGAGGGTGAAGGCTGACATCAGAACTCACGGGCAAGTGCAAAGGCGGAATTTTAACGGGAAAGCGGCGGCGGCTCGACCCTTAAGCGCGAAATAGTGCAAAAAAGCTGGCGCCTTTGATGGGTACGCGACAAGGCTGACAGGGCACTCGCCCCTGCCACCGGGCAACGGGCCGCAGGAGGGGCACGGTCATCAAAAAAGGCGCCGCAGCGCCTTCTGGAAACAGGTTGTTGGCTCAGCCTTCCAGCCGGGCCAGACGGGCTTCCAGTCCCTGCAACTGCCCCTTGAGGTGCTCGACCTCTTCTTCGAGCGCCGCCAGTCTGTCTGCCGCCGGTGACACAAGGTTGCCAGCGGGCGCCGCGTCGGCCAGTGCCTGCAGATCCACCTCGCCACTGAACAGGTGCGCGTAGCGGGATTCCCGCTTGCCCGGCTCCCGGGGCAACTTGACCACATAGGGCCCCCGCTCGACCAGCCCGGCCAGCACCGCATCCACCTCGGTCACATCGTCGAAGCTGCACAGCCGGTTGGTGCGCGAGCGCAGCTCACCCGGAGTCTGGGGGCCACGCAGCAAGAGCTCGCAGATGATGCCAAGCTCCTGGGCACTGAACTTCAGCTCGCCAAACTCGGTGTTGCAGAAACGGTGCTGATAGCGAGGCACCCGGGCATTGAAACCGGCAGTGTTGACCACCAGACGGCGGCGGATCAGTTCGTCGATGACGGCGCGGATATCCAGCTCGGCGAGCTCGAGCACGGGTTCGCGATTGCTCTTCTGGTTGCAGGCATTGACCAGTGCATTGAGAGAGAGAGGGTACTGATCCGGCGTGCAGATCTCTTTCTCTATCAGACAGCCGATCACGCGCGCCTCTAATGGGCCTAGTACTAACTCCATTTCAACCTCCCTTGCCAAACGTTAAGGCGGTTATCTTAGCCAAGGCACTCCGTGCGTCCAGCACTGAACCGCATTTTTGCGAGCCGAGGAAACCCTTGATGAAACATCGTACAATCCGGCCGCGGCAAGGGGGCAACACCATACCGTTTGGAGGCCAACACCAGGCAGCGCCTAGACGGACTTGTCGACCCGGGTATCCGTTCCCGTCGTCAGGATGCGAACCTTGTCCCCCTTGTTGAACGTGAGCGCGGGATCCTGATCCTGCTTCACGTTGAGCAGTTTTCCCGCCTCGGTCTTGATCAACAGCTCGACCGTCTGCTTGCCCTGCACACTCTGCTGGTTGCCCTGGCGGCGACGGGAGGCCTCGGCCCCCGCCACGGCCCCCACAGTAGTCGCGACTGTCTGGCCCGAGCCACCGCCAAACTGGCTGCCGACGGCAGCCCCCAGAGCGGCGGCTCCTATGGTGCGCAGTGGCCGTGCTCCACCCTGCTGGGGCGTCGCCTCCTGGGTCAGGATGCGGCTCTCTTGCACTGTGCCATATTCCACCTGGGCGCTGGTGCCCGCGAGGGCCGGTGTGCCCATCAGGATGAGCAGGCTGGTAACCATGGATGCAATCTTCTTCACGATGTCGACTCCGATGACGACTGAGACTCGATGGCGCCAGCACCGCGCTTGCGCGGCCCGCCATCTCCATTCGGGAGACTACACCGCCAACCGACATTCCGCACCTGATTTAGGAATAAATTTGCCGATAGCGCTCACCCAATACCTCCAAAATGATCTGCTGGTCT